>NZ_LZJA01000085.1:0-59664 GCF_001666785.1 Mycobacterium sp. E3305
CGCCACTTGTCGACGATCGCGCGATGCCAGTCGACGGTGAACCATTCGGTGAGCGCGGCGGCGATCGTCGGCCCGACACCCTCGACCGCGGCCAACCGCTCGGTCGACGCCGACATGATCGCGTCCAGGCTGCCGAACTCGGTGGCCAGTGCGCGCGCGGCCGTCGGGCCGACATGCCGGATAGACAGCGCCACCAGTACCCGCCACAGGGCCACCGTCTTGGCCTTGTCCAGGTTGTCGAGCAGGCGCCTGCCGTTGGCGGACAACGCGCCGGCCTTGGTCCGAAAAAGGTCGGTGCGCAACAGGTCGTCCTCGGTGAGGGTGAACAGGTCGCCCTCGTCGGCGATCGCCCCGGCCTTCAGCAGTGCGATAGCCGCCTCATAGCCCAGCCCCTCGATGTCGAACGCTCCCCGACCGGCGACGTGGAAGACGCGCTCGCGCAGTTGCGCCGGACAGGACCGGGCATTGGGGCACCGGATGTCGGCGTCGCCCTCCTTCGCGGGGGCCAGCGTGGTGCCACACTCGGGACACGTTGTCGGCATGACGAATTCGCGTTCGGAGCCGTCCCTGAGGTCGACGACGGGCCCGAGCACTTCCGGGATGACGTCACCGGCCTTGCGGATCATCACCGTGTCGCCGATCAGCACCCCCTTGCGCTTGACCTCGGCGGCGTTGTGCAGGGTGGCCAACCCGACGGTCGACCCGGCCACCTTCACCGGCGTCATGAACGCGAACGGGGTGACGCGCCCGGTGCGGCCGACGTTCACCCGGATGTCGAGCAGCTTGGTCTGCGCCTCCTGCGGCGGGTACTTGTAGGCGACCGCCCACCGCGGTGCGCGCGACGTCGTCCCCAGCCGGCGTTGCAACGCAAAGTCGTCGACTTTGACCACCACGCCGTCGATTTCGTGGTCGATGTCGTAACGGTGCTCGCCCCAATACCCGATCCGGTCCTCCACGGCGGCGAGGCCACGCACGCGTGCGGTCTCTTCGGCCACCGGCAGGCCCCAGGCTTTCAGTGCGCTATAGGCCTCGTGCAGGGTCTTGGGCACGAACCCGTCGGTGCGGCCGATGCCGTGACAGATCATCCGCAGCTTGCGCCGGGCGGTGACCGCTGGGTTCTTCTGCCGCAGCGAACCGGCCGCGCTGTTGCGCGGATTGGCGAACGGCGCCTTGCCGTCCTCGACCAGGCTGGCGTTGAGGGCCTCGAAATCGGCCAGCATGAAGAAGACCTCGCCGCGCACCTCGAGCACGGCCGGAATGGGCAAATCGGCACTGGCAGTGAGCCGCTCGGGCACGTCGTCGATGGTGCGGGCGTTGAGGGTCACGTCCTCGCCCACCCGGCCGTCGCCGCGCGTGGCGGCCCGTTCCAGCCGGCCGTCGCGATACACCAGCGACAACGCCACCCCGTCGATCTTGAGCTCGCACAGGTAGTAGGGCTCGCGACCGATCTCGTTCTCCACGCGATTGCTCCAGGCGACCAGCTCGTCGCGGTCGAACACGTCGTCGAGGCTGAGCATCCGCTCGAGGTGCTCGGCCTCCGTGAAGTCGGTGGCGAACCCGGCCCCACCGACCAGTTGCGTCGGAGAATCGGGGACCCGCAGTTCCGGGTGACGGTCCTCAAGTGCGAGAAGGTCGTTGAACATCGTGTCGAACTCGGCGTCGGAGACGATCGGGGCGTCCTTGACGTAGTAGCGGAACTGGTGTTGACGGACTTCGTCGGCCAGTTCCTGCCACTGCCGCCGGACCTCGGGCGACACCGGATCAGCTTCTGCTGAGCTCACCCTCGCAGGCTATCGGAGAACGCCGACACCCCGCCGGGGCGATGCCGCGTCCGCGACGGCGGACCAATCTCAGGTCGATTGTTCGGCCGTATCCGGGAAGCCGCCGAATGGAACTTCCACCCCTTTTTGAAATGACAAAGCCGCGCCCTGGATCAGCAACGTGCCGGCAAGCACGCCGACCCACAACCACGCCTCGGCCGGGCTGATATGGGTGGCGGTATTTGCATAGCGCAATTCGACAATGGACCGCACAATCACGGCGGAGACGACCACAACGGTGAGGTACGGCACGGCCATCCGGAATTGCCGGGCAATGCGGCTGGCGGGCAATTCCGAACGCCGCCTTTTGCTGCCGAGAAACCAAGCCACGGCGCCCACAAATCCGATTGCCAGCGGTATCGGAATCGCGAGCCTGCTGGCCCAATCCCAAAGCGGCTGAAGCGGCCGGTGCGTTTCCGGATCGCCCAGCGCCAGCGCCAGGTGTGTGAGCGTATCTTCGACCAAGAACACCGAGATCGGGGGCACGAGCACCACCAAGACGAAGACGCAGTGGCGGGCCAGCACGCCGGCGCTGCCCGAGAAGAACTGCACGATGGCGTTGAGCAGCATGTAGATCGAGGCCGCGAACGAGACGGCGGCAAGGACTTCGGCGGAGGCCGCGCGGCCTTCGGTCAGGGCGCATCCGCCTTCGCCGGCCAGCAGGCCATATCGCAGCGTCGTCAAAAACAGCCCCAGAAACGCGCACACCAGCGCAATTCCGACTTGTGTCTCGTGCTCGACCTCACGCGTCACCAGCACGCGACCGTCGGTGCGGCGCCGGTAGGCGCGGTCGATCACCAGATTGATGACGACAAAGGCAAAACCGGCGAGGATTCCGGTGAACTGGGCGTAGGTCCTGGCCACGATCGAGATGTCGAAGCCCGTCCAAAGGGTGCAGGAGTCGGCCATCAGTCGCGTCACCATTGTCGAGATGCTAGTCGCCGCGGCCACGGCCCTCGTGAATTTGCCGCGACGTCGCTAATGGAATTTCCGCCACGAAAATCTAAATGGCGTCCGGGTCCTCCGCGAATGCCTCGGCCGCCCCGCGGGCGAGTTCGATCGCCAGTCGCGCCCACTCGGGCGTCGCACCGGCCAGGCCACACGCCGGGGTGACGCCGATGCGATCCCGCAACGACGAGCGTCCGAAGCCGAGCCGATCGGTCACCGCGACCAGTGCGGCGGCCACCTCCTCTGTCGAAGGGCGCCGCGGCGGCGCGCTGGCCGCAACCACCCCCAACATGACGGCTCGACCCGATTCGACGAACGCGGCGATACCGTCGAGATCCCCCGCCGCCAGCGTGCCCGCGTCCACCGAGACCGCGCCGATCCGGCTGTCCTGCAACATTTTCCACGGAAGCGCCGGGGCGCAACTGTGCAACAACACCTCGCCTCCCACCGCGGCGACGCACGTATCGAGCAGGGCGACGGCCACCGCCTCCTCCAGCGGCGCCACCGGGCTCAGCGCCGTCACCCCGGTCAGCTGCCCGCCCAACGCCTTCGGCAGCGACGGCTCGTCGAACTGGACGACCACCGGTGTCTCGAGCCGACGGGCCAGCGCCGCGCGGTGAGCGGCGACGCCTTCGCCCAGCGACGCCGCCAGATCCCGCACCGCGCCCGCATCGGTGATCGCCCGGTGGCCGTTGGCCAGCTCGAGCTCGGCGGCCAGCGTGATCGGCCCGGCGGCCTGCACCTTGACCACGCGATCGCCACCGCGCAGGCCGGCCACCTCCCAGGCCTCTTCCAGCGCGTCCATGTCCTCGTCGAGCAGACTCACGGCACGGCGGGTAACCGCGCCGGGCCGAGGCGCAAGGCGGTAGCCGCGGGGCGAGATGTCGATGGCCACATCGATCAGCAGCGCACCGGCCCGACCGAGCATGTCGGCGCCGATCCCGCGGGCGGGCAGCTCGACAATGTGGGACAGCGCTCCTGCCAACTCCCCCACGACGACTTCGGCGGCCTCGCGAGGCTTGATGCCGGGCCACGACCCGACGCCGCTGGCCTTCGCGAAAACGCTCACCGGGCCAACCGTATTCGACGTCACCCGACCCGCCGGTGGGCAGGGGTGTCTGCCGCGCTCCGCCACGGGTAGGTTCGACGCAAGAAGGGTGCGAAACGTGTCACGGATGGCGGGATTGGCACGGCCGCTGCTGTTGTGCGGGGCCACGGTGCTGGTTGCGGCGTGCACCCGAATGGTCGACGGTGCGGCAGTGGCCGAGTTCGGCACTCCCCGTAGGGCGGTGCAGGGAGTCAACGTCGACACGATCCTGTTGGACCAGTCGCGGATGCGCGCGATCACCGGCGCCGGCGAGCACCTGACGATCATTCCCTCGATGGACGGCACCAGCCCGGTGGACATCGACGCGCTCGCGGACACCACACCGCGGGAATGCCGGTTCATCTACGCCGAGACGGCGACGTTCGGGCCCGACATCGAGGAGTTCCACAAGACGACCTTCCAAGACCCGCCCGACGGCGCGCTGATCTCCGAGGGGGCCGCCGCCTACCGGGATGCCGACACCGCACGGCGTGCCTTCGGCGCGTTGGTGACCACGGTCGGGGATTGCGCGAACGGCTCGGCCGGGCAGCAATACGTCGGTGACTGGAAATCCGACGCCGCCTCCCTGCACCTGCGGCCGGGCGGCTGCGGCCGCGACTATCGGCTGCGGTCGGTCGCGATTGTCGAGGTCACCTTCTGCGGCTTCGCGCAATCGGTGTCCGACATCGTGATGACGAACATCGTCGCGAACATGCCGGCCTAGCGAGCGGTGGCGGCGATGGTGGCGCTGCCGAGCACTTCGTCGCCGTCCGGGTCGGGTCGGTAGAGCACCAGCGTCTGGCCGCGCGCGACGCCGCGCAGCGGGGCGCGCAACCGCACGACGAGCTCGTCGCCGACCAACTCCGCCACCGCATCGGCGGTTTCACCGTGCGCGCGCACCTGGACCGCGCACTCGACGGGACCCGCCGGTGACCGGCCGGCCGTGAAAACCGGCTCCCGCCCGCGCAACTCGCGCACATCGAGGTCCGCCGCCTGCCCCACCCGAACGGTCGCGGTGTCGGCGTCGATGGCCGTCACGTAGCGCGGGCCCCCGTCGGGCCCCGGCCCGCCGATGCCCAGGCCCTTGCGCTGGCCGATGGTGAACCCGTGCACCCCATCGTGTTCGGCGAGGACCGCGCCGTCGGCCCCGACCACGGTGCCGCGGCGCACCGCGATGCGCTCGCCCAGAAATGCCCGGGTGTTCCCGGACGGGATGAAGCAGATGTCGTGGCTGTCCGGCTTTTCGGCGACCGCGAGGCCGCGGCGCGCGGCCTCCGCGCGAATCTGCGCCTTCGGAGTGTCCCCGATCGGGAACGTGGCGTGGCGCAGCTGCTCGGCGCTCAGCACGGCCAGCACGTAGGACTGGTCCTTGTCCGGATCGACGGCGCGGCGCAGCCGCCCACCGGACAGCCTGGCGTAGTGGCCGGTGGCCACGGTGTCGAAGCCCAGCGCAAGTGCTTTCGCGGACAGCGCCGAGAACTTGATCCGCTGATTGCACCGCACGCACGGGTTGGGCGTCTCGCCGCGTGCGTACGACGACACGAAGTCGTCGATCACATCGGCTTGGAATCTCTCGGCGAAATCCCAGACGTAGAACGGAATTCCGAGTACGTCGGCGACGCGGCTGGCATCCGAGGCGTCTTCTTTGGAGCAGCACCCACGCGAGCCGGTGCGCAGGGTGCCGGGCGCGGTCGACAACGCCAGGTGCACTCCCACCACGTCGTGCCCGGCGTCGACCATCCGGGCGGCGGCGACCGACGAGTCGACGCCGCCACTCATCGCGGCGAGGACCTTCACCTAGGAAGCCCCCGCGGCGGCCAGGGCCGCCCGGCGCGCCCGGTCCACGGCCGCCGGCAGAACCTGCAGCACGGCGTCCACGTCGGCGTCGACACTGGTGTGCCCCAAGGACATTCGCAAAGAACCGCGGGCGCTGGTCGGGTCGGCGCCCATCGCGAGCAGCACATGCGACGGCTGCGCGACGCCCGCGGTGCACGCCGATCCGGTCGAACACTCGATTCCGTTGGCGTCCAGCAGCATCAGCAGCGAGTCACCTTCGCAGCCGCGGAACGTGAAGTGCGCGTTGCCCGGCAACCGCTGGGGGTACCTCCCGCTTGCGGGGGACGGGTCGCGAGCGCCGTTGAGGCTGACGTCCTCGATGCCGGCCAGCACCCCGTCGATCAGGCGATCCCGCAGAGCCCGCAGCCGTGCGCTGTTCGCCTCGATCCCGTCCACCGCGATCCGGGCGGCGGCCGCCATGCCGACCGCACCGGCGACATCGGCGGTGCCCGAGCGGATGTCGCGTTCCTGCCCGCCCCCGTGCGCCAGGGGCACACACGTCACGTCGCGGCGAACCAGTAATGCGCCGACGCCGGGCGGGCCGCCGAACTTGTGCGCGGCCACGCTCATGGCCGAGAGCCCGCTGGCGGCGAAGTCCACCGGCAACTGCCCCACCGCCTGCACGGCGTCGCTGTGCATCGGAACTCCGAATTCGGCCGCGACACCGGCGAGCTCGGCGGCAGGCAGCACGGTGCCGACCTCGTTGTTGGCCCACATCACCGACACCAGCGCGACATCGTCGTGGTTGCGCAGCGCCTCGCGCAGCGCGGCCGGCGACACGGAGCCGTCGGCGGCGGTGGGCAGCCAGGTCACCTCGGCGCCTTCGTGCTCGGCGAGCCAGTTCACCGAATCCAGGACGGCGTGGTGTTCCACCTCGCTGGTGATGATGCGCCGATGGCGCGGTTCCGCGTCGCGGCGGGACCAGTAGATGCCCTTGACGGCCAGGTTGTCGCTCTCGGTCCCGCCGCCGGTGAAGATGACCTCGGACGGGCGGGCGCCCAGCCGATCGGCGATCAGCTCCCGGGACTCCTCGACGCGCCGCCGCGCCGCCCGGCCGCTGGTGTGCAAGGAGGAGGCGTTGCCGACGGCGCCGAGGACCGCCGTCATCGCCTCGACGGCGGCGGGGTGCATCGGCGTGGTAGCGGCGTGATCCAGGTAGACCATGACCCGACCCACGATACCGGCAGGTCCGAGGGCCTTTGACCAGTGGTGATCGCAAGCGCGGCGAAGCCGGGCGCCGCGGGTCGCCACCATCTGGTTCCGTGGTGATCGCAAGCGCGGCGAAGCCGGGCGCTGCGGGTCGCCACTATCTGGTTCCGTGGTGATCGCAAGCGCGGCGAAGCCGGGCGCCGCGGGTCGCCACTATCTGATTACGAGGCCACCAGCACGGGGCCGTGACCAGCGGACCGGGCCGTGCCCACGCCCACCACCGACTGGCAGCGGCTCGCCAAGGCCCGCCGATCGGTCCCCGGGAGCTGCAGGGATTCCACATGCACCCGGGCCAGGGTGCGACGCACGGTCAGCAGCCTGCGGATGGATCCCACCAGCGTCTCGTCGCCGACGAAGGCAGGCACGGTCGAGACGCTGCCGTCGACGTGGTGATACGTCAGCCGGAGCGGCTGCACCGGACGGCCGGCGTCGATCGCGGCCTGGAACATCGCCGGGTAGAAGGCCCCGCGGCCGCGGTGCGGCTGCCCGCCACCTGCTGCGGCCGCGCGGGCGGATACGTCGCCGGGCGCACCGCACCAGGTGGTGCCCTCCGGGAAGCACACCACCGTCTGGCCGGCCCCCAGCCGGCGGGCGACGGTGTCCACCACCGCGGGCAGGCGCCGCAGACTGGCCCGCTCGATCGGGATGATCTTCAGGATGCGGGCCACGATCCCGGTGGCGGGCCCGGTGAACATGTCGGCCCGGGCGACGAACGACCCGGGCAGCACCGACCCGATCGCGAAGACGTCCAGCCAGGACATGTGCGGGCTGACCACCAGGACCCCGCGCAGGTTGCGAATCGGGCTGCCCGTGACCGTGATCCGAATGCCGAAGCAACGCAACACCATCCGGCAGTAGATGCGCTGCACGCGGGTCCGGCCGGGCAGGGGCACCGCCAGCAACACCACCCCGGGCGCCAGCAGCAGCGCCAGCAGGACGCGAAGCGTCACCCGCAGCGCCACCAACAGCCCGGGCGACGCGGCCACGTCGCCGCGGCGCACACAACCGGCGTCGCACGATGCGCGCGGTAGCCAAGAGTGTCCGGTGCGGGCGGGAGTGCTCATCGGTCGCCGCCGGCCAGTTGCGAGGCGGCCGACACCGAGCGCAGCCGCTTCAGGTATCGGGTGTCGGCGCGCTGCTTTTCCAGCAGGACGCAGAAATCGCCCACCCCGAAGTCGGGGTCGTGCGCGGGCTCGCCGCACACCTGAGCGCCCAGCCGCAGGTAACCGCGCATCAGCGCGGGGATCGACGGACGCGCGGGAGCCGGAATCTGGTCAAGCGCCTGCCCGTCGACCACCACCGGCCGGTGCGGACGCACCCGGTACTGCGGCGGGGCGGCGTGACGGCTGAGGATGAAGTCGCGCACCCCGCGAAGCTGGCTACCGGGGGGTTCGGTATCTCCGCCGATGGGCACCGACACGCAGCCGGTCACGTAGTCGTAGCCGTAGCGGTCCAGGTAGGCCAGGATGCCGGCCCACATCAAGAGCACGACGCCGCCGTTGCGGTGCCCCTCGCGCACCACCGCGCGGCCCATCTCCACCAGCGACGGCCTGAGCGGGTCGAAGCCGCGGATGTCGAACTCCGTCGCGGTGTAAAGCCCACCGGCCGCGATGGCGCCGGCCGGGGCGAGCATGCGGTAGCAACCCACCAGCTCGCCGGTGCCGTCGTCGCGGACCAGCAGGTGGTCGCAGTGCTCGTCGAACCTGTCGACATCCCGCCGTTCGCCGTCGTTGGTCGGCAACGCGAAGCCGGGCGTGCTGCTGAACACGTCGTACCGGAGCCGCTGCGCCGCCTCGATCATGCTGGGATCGGTCGACAGCAACAATGAGTATCGGGGCCCGGCGGACGACGCCGTCGTCGCGCCGTCGGGCTTGTCGCTGGGGATCAGGACAGAAGCAATGCTCATGTCAACCAACGTTGCGCAATCGGTGAGCGAGTCGGCATCGTCGCTGTGACGTGTCCGTGCACGTCAGATGACGAAATGTGGATGCGGGGGCACGTTGTCGCAGGCCGAAGGGATCGGGCCGCGCCATTTCGGGTATGCCGGACACCATGTGGCGAGCAAATCCCCGGGCGGCGGCCTGCTCGCGGGCGCCGATTGCCCGGCGGCGGCCCCGATGAGTCCGGACGTGCGCCGATGGTGCTTCGCCGACCAGCTGGGTCCGCACTTCCTGGACGGTCCCGGCCAGCCGGTGTTGCTGATCGAGTCCAGGGCGGCGTTCGAACGCCGCCGGTTCCACCGCCGCAAGGCCCACCTGGTGCTCTCCGCACTGCGTCACCGCGCCGCCGAACTCGGCGACCAGGCCGTGTTTCTGCGGACACGGACGTATCGCGAGGCGCTGAATCAGGTCAAGGCGCGCATCAGCGTGTGTCAGCCGACGTCGCGGGCGGCGGATCGGTTCGTGCGCTCGCTGCCCGATGTCGACGTGCTGCCCGCGCGCGGCTTCTGCACCGGACGCACCGAATTCGAGGACTGGTCCGGCCGGCAACGAACCCTGCTGCTGGAAAATTTCTACCGGGACGCGCGCCGTCGGTTCGACCTGCTGATGGAGGGTGACCGACCAGCCGGGGGCAGGTGGAACTTCGACGCCGACAACCGCCAGCCTGCGCCCAAGAATGCCGGCGCCCTGCCCGTGCCCGCGCCCTGGCAACCCGAAGAGGATGAGATCGACGAGCAGGTGCGCGCCGACCTGGACCGGTGGGAACGTGACGGCGACGTGGCCTTCGTCGGCCGCGACGGCCCGCGCGAATTCCCGGTCACGGCAATGGAGGCACGGGCTGCGCTCCAGGTTTTTTTGCGAGATCGCTTGCCGCACTTCGGTCCCCACGAAGATGCCATGCTCGCCGGCGATCGGTTCATGGCGCACAGCCTGTTATCGGCGCCCATGAACCTCGGCCTGCTGGACCCGTTGGAATGCGCCTACGCCGCCGAGGACGAATACCGCGCGGGGCGCGCGCCGCTCGCCAGCGTGGAGGGTTACATCCGCCAGCTGATCGGGTGGCGCGACTACATCTGGCACGTCTATTGGCATTTCGGCGCGGACTACCGCAGCCGCAACGCGCTCCGGGCGCACGTCGGGTTGCCCGACTGGTTCACCGGACTGGACGCCGACGCCGTGCATGCGCACTGCCTCAAAGACGTCCTGGCCCAGGTGCGCGATCACGGTTGGGTGCACCACATTCCGCGGCTGATGGTGCTGTCCAACTACGCGCTGCAGCGTGGGTGGAATCCCGCCGAGGTCACCGACTGGTTCCACCGCTGCTTCGTCGACGGTTACGACTGGGTGATGGTGGCCAACGTCGTAGGCATGTCCCAGCACGCCGACGGCGGGCTGATGGCGACCAAGCCGTATGCCGCCGGCGGCGCCTACATCAACCGGATGAGCGATTACTGCGGCCGCTGCCGATATCGACCGACCGAGCGGGTCGGCGAGCGCGCCTGCCCGTACACCGGTGGCTATTGGTGGTTCCTGGACCGCAACAAGCGGCAGCTTGCCGGCAACCGGCGGATGAGCCAACCACTCGCCGGGCTGCGCCGGCTCACCGATCTGGACGAGGTCGTCGAGCAACAACGCCGGCTCGGGCGGTCGGCCCCGTGATGGGCGGCCTCATGCTCACCGTCGACCGGGTGATCGCGGCGCCGCCCACGGCGGTGTGGGACGTGCTCGTCGACCTCGACGCTTGGCCGAAGTGGGGCCCGACGATACGCGGCGCCCGACTGGACGAACCGCACACCGAACTGGCGCTGGGTGCGACCGGCGTGGTCAACACGTCGCTGTTGGTCCCGGCGCCATTCGTCGTCACCGACTTCGAGCCGGGTCGCCACTGGGCCTGGCAGGTGGCCGGCGTCCCGGCGACGCGGCACTGGGTGGACCCGGTGGACGGCGGATCGCGGGTCGGCATGGCGGTGCCATGGTGGGCGGCGCCCTATGTCACGGTGTGCGCGATCGCGTTGCGGCGCATCGACGAAATGGTGACCGCCGCGCAATAGCCGCCGTGAAACGCGAGAGCCCCCGACGCCGCGGCGTCGGGGGCTCCTGGGCCGAGAAGGCTCAGCCCTTGCGCTGCTTGATGGCGTCGGTCAGCTGCGGGGCGACCTTGAAGAGGTCGCCCACCACGCCGTAGTCGGCGATCTCGAAGATCGGCGCCTCTTCGTCCTTGTTGACGGCGACGATGGTCTTCGAGGTCTGCATGCCGGCGCGGTGCTGAATCGCCCCGGAGATGCCCAGCGCGATGTAGAGCTGCGGCGACACCGTCTTGCCGGTCTGACCGACCTGGAACTGGCCCGGGTAGTAACCGGAGTCGACCGCGGCGCGCGACGCACCGACGGCGCCACCCAGCGAGTCGGCCAGCTCCTCGACCACGTGGAAGTTGTCGGCGCTGCCGACGCCGCGGCCACCGGACACCACGATGGTGGCCTCCGTCAGCTCCGGACGGTCGCCGGCCACGGCCGGCTCGCGCGCGGTGATCTTGGTGGCGTTCTCGGCGGGCGCGGGCACCTCGACGGTGACCTGCTCGCCGGCGCCGGCCTGCGGTTCGGCGTCGATGGCGCCGCCGCGGACCGTGACGATCGGGGTGTCCCCGTTGGCCTGCGCCTCGACGGTGAACGCGCCACCGAAGATCGAGTGCACGAACTTGCCCTCCTGGACGCCGACCACGTCGACCAGCAGGCCGGAGCCGATCCGGGCGGCGAGCCGGCCGGCGACCTCTTTGCCGTCGGCGTTGGCGGACAGCAACACCGCGGCGGGCGAGTTGGACTCGGCCAGCGAGGCCAGCACGTCGACCACCGGCGTGATCAGGTAGTTCTCGGCGTCGTCGGACTCGGCGACGTAGATCTTTTCGGCGCCGGCCTCCTTGAGGCCGTCGACCAGCGGCGCGGCCGTTCCGGGCTTGCCGACCACGACCGCGGCCGGCTCGCCCAGTGCGCGGGCGGCGGTGATCAGTTCGGAGGTGACCTTCTTCAGTGCGCCTTCGGCGTGCTCAACGAGCACCAAAACTTCTGCCATGGTTTCTTCGCTCTTCTCGTCTCTGGGATGGGTGCTCGGCTAGATGATCTTCTGGGCCACGAGGTACTGGGAGATCTGGTTCCCGCCCTCGCCCTCGTCGGTGACCTTCTCACCCGCGGTCTTCGGCGGCTTCGGCGTCGACGACAGCACCTTCGACCCGGCGTTCTCCAACCCGACCTCGTCGCTTTCGACCCCGATCTCGGCGAGGGTCAGCACCGTGACCTCTTTCTTCTTGGCGGCCATGATGCCCTTGAAGGACGGGAAGCGCGGCTCGTTGATCTTCTCGGTCACACTCACCACGGCGGGCAGCGACGCCTCGAGCGTGAACACACCGTCGTCGGTCTCGCGCTCGCCCGTGACCTTGCCGCCCTCGATCGACAGCTTGCGCAGGTGGGTCAGCTGCGGCAGGCCCAGGTACTCGGCGATGATGGCCGGCACCGCGCCGCCGGAGCCGTCGGTGGACTCGTTCCCGGCGATGACCAGCTCCGTGCCCTCGATGGTGCCCAGCGCGCGCGCCAGCGCCCACGCGGTTTGCACCACGCACGAGCCGTGCATGCCGTCGTCCTTGAGGTGGACGGCCTTGTCGGCTCCCATCGACAGCGCCTTGCGGATCGCCTCGGTGGCACGTTCGGGGCCGGCGGTCAGCACCGTGACCGATCCCTCGCCGCCCTCCCGCTCGCGGATCTGCAGTGCCTCTTCGACGGCGCGCTCGTTGATCTCGTCCAGCACTGCATCGGCGGCCTCGCGGTCGAGCGTGTAGTCGCCGTCGTTCAGCTTGCGCTCGGACCAGGTGTCTGGGACCTGCTTGATCAGGACCACGATGTTCGTCATGAGTGTGGTTCGTCCTCCTCGAAGGAGTCTCGCAGCAGTCGACCACGAGACTTTCAGTACGCGTTTCGCAGCGCACGGTCGTGTTACTACTCGGTAACTTTGTGCAGCCTGCCTTCACACCATAGCGGGTGGTACTGCGGGTTCTTCCGGCGTGTCCACCCTCGCCAACCGCGGGCGCCCCGCTCCCGGTTCGCGAATCCGACACTTCGCGTTAGCCTGCCTATGCGATGAGCGCAACCGTCCCCGACGTCCCCTGGCACCGCCCCGGCGATCCCTCGCCCGGGGCCGATCCCGTGCTGACGTTGACGGGCGAGCGCACCATCCCGGGCCTGGACGTCGAGAACTACTGGTTTCGCCGCCACGAGGTCGTCTACCAGCGGCTGGCCGGACGCTGTGCGGGCCGCGAGGTGCTCGAGGCCGGCTGCGGCGAGGGGTACGGCGCGGACCTGATCGCCGCCGTCGCCCGCCGGGTCGTGGCCGTGGATTACGACGAGGCCGCCGTGGCCCACGTGCGCCACCGCTACCCGCGCGTGGAAGTGATGCAGGCCAACCTGGCGGCGCTGCCGCTGCCCGACGCGTCGGTGGATATTGTGGTCAACTTCCAAGTGATCGAGCACCTGTGGGATCAGGCACAATTCGTCGCCGAATGCGCGCGGGTGCTGCGCCGCGGCGGGTTGCTGATGGTGTCGACACCGAACCGGATCACCTTCTCGCCCGGCCGCGACACCCCGATCAACCCGTTCCACACCCGCGAACTCAACGCCGCCGAGCTGAGCGAGTTGCTGGTCGACGCGGGCTTTCGCGACGTGTCGATCAGCGGGCTGTTCCACGGCCCCCGGCTGCGCGAGATGGACGCCCGCCACGGCGGCTCCATCATCGACGCGCAGATCGAGCGGGCAATGGCCGCTGACCCGGGGGCGCCGTGGCCGCCGGAGCTGGTCGCCGACGTGGCCGCGGTGACGTGCGACGACTTCGACATCGAAAACGGCCCCCGTGACATCGACGACAGCCTGGACCTGATCGCGATCGCGGTAGCGCCGTGAGCAATTCGCACGACCGGGTGCCCGGCATGTTCACCCTGGTCCTGCACACCCACCTGCCGTGGCTGGCCCATCATGGCCGGTGGCCGGTCGGCGAGGAGTGGCTCTACCAGTCTTGGGCGGCGGCCTATCTGCCGCTGATGCGGGTGCTGACCACGCTGGCCGACGAGGACCGACGCGGATTGATCACGCTCGGCGTCACCCCGGTGGTGAACGCGCAGCTCGACGACCCGTACTGCCTGGACGGCATGCACCATTGGCTCGCCAACTGGCGGCTGCGGGCCGCCGAGGCGGCCAGCGTCCGGTCCGCCGCGCGCTCGAAGTCGGCCGAATACCAATCTTGCACGCCGGAAGCGTTGCGCGCCTTGGGGATTCGGGAATGCGCCGAGGCGGACGGGGCGCTGGAAGATTTCGCCACCCGATGGCGGCACGGCGCCAGCCCGCTGCTGCGCGGCCTGCTCGACGCCGGCACCGTGGAGTTGCTCGGCGGCCCGCTGGCCCACCCCTTCCAGCCGCTGCTCGCGCCGCGGCTGCGCGAGTTCGCCCTGCGCGAGGGGCTGGCCGACGCGCAGTCGCGGCTGGGGACGCGAAAAGGGCAGGGCCCCAGCGGGATCTGGGCGCCCGAATGTGCCTATGCCCCGGGCATGGAGCACGACTACGCCGCCGCCGGTGTCACCCACTTCATGGTCGACGGCCCGTCGCTGCACGGCGACACCGCGCTGGGCCGGCCCGTCGGCGACACCGACGTCGTCGCGTTCGGACGCGACCTGCAGGTCAGCTACCGGGTGTGGTCACCCAAGTCCGGCTACCCCGGGCACGCCGCCTACCGCGACTTCCACACCTACGACCACCTCACCGGGCTGAAGCCGGCACGGGTGACCGGCCGCAACGTGGCGTCGGAGGCCAAGGCCCCCTATGACCCCGAGCGCGCCGACCACGCCGTCGACGTCCACGTCGCCGACTTCGTCGAGGTGGTCCGCAACCGGCTGACCAGCGAATCCGACCGCATCGGGCGCCCCGCGCACGTGGTCGCCGCCTTCGACACCGAACTTTTCGGCCACTGGTGGTACGAGGGGCCGACGTGGCTGCAGCGGCTGCTGCGCGCCCTGCCCGCCGCCGGAGTGCGGGTGGGGACGCTGAACGACGCCATCGACGGCGGATTCGTCGGGCGCCCGGTCGCGTTGCCGCCCAGTTCGTGGGGTTCGGGCAAGGACTGGCAGGTCTGGGCGGGCGAGAAGGTGGCCGACCTGGTCCAGCTCAACAACGAAGTGGTCGACACGGCGCTGAGCACAGTGGATAAGGCGCTCGCGCAACGGGCCTCGCTGGATGGGCCGCTGCCCCGCGACCACGTCGCCGACCAGATCCTGCGCGAGACCCTGCTCACCGTGTCCAGCGACTGGCCGTTCATGGTGAGCAAGGACTCGGCCGCCGACTACGCGCGCTACCGCGCCCACCTGCACGCCCACGCGACCCGCGAGATCGCCGGGGCGCTCGCGTCCGGGCGCCGGGACGCCGCTGGGCGCCTGGCCGAAGGCTGGAACCGCGCCGACGGACTGTTCGGCGCCCTGGACGCGCGCAGGCTGCCCCGATGAGCTTGGCGGCCGCGTGAAGATCCTGATGGTCTCGTGGGAGTACCCGCCGGTGGTGATCGGCGGGCTCGGCCGGCACGTGCATCACCTGTCGACGGCGCTGGCCGCGGCCGGGCACGAGGTCGTCGTGCTGTCCCGCCGCCCCACGGGCACCGACCCCAGCACGCACCCGTCGTCCGACGAGGTGGTCGACGGAGTCCGGGTGATCGCCGCCGCCCAAGACCCGCACGAGTTCTCGTTCGGCACCGACATGATGGCGTGGACGCTGGCCATGGGCCATTCCATGACGCGCGAGGGCCTGTCGTTGAAGAAGCGGGGCACGAACCGGCCGTGGCGTCCCGACGTCGTGCACGCGCACGACTGGCTGGTGGCCCATCCGGCGATCACGCTCGCGCAGTTCTACGACGTGCCAATGGTTTCCACCATCCACGCCACCGAGGCCGGACGGCACTCCGGCTGGGTGTCCGGCGCGATCAGTCGTCAGGTGCACGCCGTGGAGTCGTGGTTGGTGCGCGAATCCGATTCGCTGATCACCTGTTCGGCGTCGATGTCCGACGAGATCACCGAACTGTTCGGGCCCGGCCTGGCCGCAATCACGGTCATCCGCAACGGAATCGACGCCGCGCGCTGGCCGTTCGCCGAGCGCCGGCCGCGCACCGGTCCCGCCGAACTGCTCTTCCTCGGGCGGCTGGAATACGAAAAGGGTGTGCATGACGTCATCGCCGCCCTGCCCCGCATCCGGCGCGCCCACCCCGGGACCACCCTGACCATCGCCGGGGAGGGCACGCAGCAGGAGTGGCTCGTCGAGCAGGCCCGAAAACATCGGGTGCTCAAGGCAACTCGGTTCGTCGGCCACCTCGGCCATGCCGAGCTGCTCGCGGTGCTGCACCGGGCCGACGCCGCGGTGCTGCCCAGCCACTACGAGCCGTTCGGGATCGTCGCGCTGGAAGCCGCCGCGGCGGGGACGCCGCTCGTCACGTCGAACATCGGGGGCCTGGGCGAGGCGGTGATCAACGGCCGGACCGGGGTCTCCTGCCCACCCCGCGACGTCGCCCGGCTCGCCTCGGCCGTGCGGGTCGTGCTCGATGATCCATTCGCCGCGCAGCAGCGCGCCCGCGCCGCCCGCGAACGGCTCACCTCGGCCTTCGACTGGAAGACCGTGGCCCGGGAGACCGCGCAGGTATATCTCGCCGCCAAGCGCGGCGAGCGGCAGCCCCAGCCGCGCATGCCCATCGTGGAGCACGCGCTGCCCAACCGCTAGCCTGCAGCGATGGGGCTGGAATTTTCGAGCGTGGTCGACGCGCCGATCGGCGACGTGTTCGCCTGGCACGCCAGGCCGGGCGCGTTCGCCCGGCTCTCACCGCCGTGGCAACCCATGCGCCTGGTCTCCGAGGCCGCCTCACTCAAGGACGGGCGGGCGACGCTTGCGCTACCGGGCGGCCTGCGCTGGGTCGCCGTCCACCAGGCGGCAGACTACGACCCGCCGCGGCGCTTCGTGGACGCCATCGGCGGCGACGGCCTGGCCACGCTGCCCACCCGAGTCGCCGTGCGCTGGCGGCACACCCATGACTTCGAGGCCGTCGGCGACGGCCGCACCCGGGTCATCGACCGGGTGGACACACCGGTGCCCGGGTCGCTGCTGCGGCCCATGTTCACCTACCGGCACCGTCAGCTCGCCGACGATCTGGCCGCCCACCGGCTGGCCGCCGACAACGGGCTGGCTCCGCTGACCGTCGCGGTCACCGGTGCGTCCGGGCTGGTGGGTTCGGCGTTGACGGCGTTTCTGAGCACGGGCGGCCATCGCGTCATCCGGTTGGTGCGCCGCCCTGCGCGCGGAGACGACGAGCGCGAGTGGGATCCCGACGACCCCGACCCGGGACTGTTCGATCGCGTGGACGCCGTCATCCATCTGGCGGGGGCCTCGATCGCCGGCCGGTTCACCGACAAACATCGACATGCCATCCGCGACAGCAGGATTGGCCCCACCCGCCGCCTCGCCGAGGCGCTCGGCCGCGCCAACGACCGCCCGGCGGTGCTCATCTCGGCGTCGGCGATCGGATATTACGGATCCGACCGGGGCGACGAGGTCCTCACCGAGGACAGCGACCGGGGCGGCGGTTTCCTCGCCGACGTGGTCGCCGACTGGGAGGCCGCAACCGAGCCCGCCGAGCAGTCCGGGGTGCGCGTGGTACGGGTGCGCACCGGGATCGTGCAATCCCCGCGCGGGGGCACGCTGAAGCTGATGCGCCCGTTGTTCAGCGCCGGGTTGGGCGGGCGACTGGGCGACGGCCGGCAATGGTTGTCGTGGATCGGGATCGACGACCTGGTCGACATCTACCACCGCGCTCTATGGGACCGGGCGCTGTCGGGAGCCGTGAACGCCGTTGCCCCGCAGCCGGTTCGCAACAGCGAGTACACGACGACGCTGGCGCGCGTCGTGCACCGGCCCGCGGTGTTGCCGGTGCCGTCGCTGGGGCCGCGGGTGCTGCTCGGCGAGCAGGGCGCACGCGAATTGGCGTGCGCCAGCCAGCGGGTTCTTCCGCACAAGCTGAGCGCGCAAGGGCACCGGTTCCGCCAACCCGACCTCGATCAGGCGCTCCGCCACCTGCTCGGGCACGCCCGCTGAATCGCACATAGCGGGATTGGGGGCCGATGAGGCCCCATTTAACTAACTTAATGGTTCAATCCCTTAATGAAGTTCGGTGCGCCGGCCTGGCGTGCCCGTCGGACCAGCGCGACCGTGATCGGCATCGTCGCGCTGGCCGCGATCGCGTTCGCCCCGTGCCCGGCCCGGGCCGAAGCCACGGAGGCCGACAGCACGACCGACGTCACCTGCGCAAGCGCAACGCAGGCGGTACCCACGACGTGGTATTTCCCCAGCACGCCCCCGCTCGGGCTGGTCTGGTTGCAGCACGGATTCGTGGAAGGCAAGAAGGTGTGGTCCGCGTTCGGCCCCGAGCTCGCGGGCAGCGGTTACCTGGTGGTGGCCACCACCCTGTCCACCCTCAACATCTTCGGCTGCACCGTGGAGCACCTGATCGACAACAGAGGGTTCCTGGACAACATCGCGGACGTCTTCGCGCACAAAGACGACCCGCGGGGCGCGTTGGCGACGTCGTTCGCGACGGCGGCCGAGAAGGCCGGCCGCCCCGTCGCGCCGCTACCCGACAACATGGTGTTCGTCGGCCACTCGGCGGGCTCCGAGGCCGTCGAATACGTCGCCGAGCGCCTGCACAGCTCCTACCCGGCCGCCTTCACCCAGCTGCGCGGCGTGGTCAGCGAGGACGGCGTCAAGTCGTTCCTCGGCTCCAATACCGACGACGCGCTGGCGGGCCTCGCGGGTACGACGCTGCCGATCTACGCCACGGCGTCGCCGCATCTGCTGTGCAACTTCTTTCAACGCGGGACCAAGGCGATCGAGCGGTACTTCCCGGACCGCACGTTTCACGGGGTGAAAATCACGACCGGCGCCCACGGCGACGCACTCGGCCCGTCGTCGCCGGGTTACGAGAACCTCGTGTGTGGGCGCCCGAAGGCCGACAACGTCGCCGCGGTCTGGGGTCTGACCCGGGGCTGGATCGCCGACATGATCGCGGGAACGACCACACCCGATTTCTACCCTGGCGGAAGCTATTACACCGATCTCTTGACGGCCGGGACCATCACCACGCTGCCGTGACGAGTCTGCGCACCGGTCGAGCGGTGAGCGGTCCGTCCGGCCGACGCGTCGCGGGTGACCACCTCGACGAACGACCGTGAATCCACTGCCCGGTCTCCTATTCCGCGTCCCTGCCATGCCGGCTTCGCCGGTAGGCGCGGGCGCGCAGATCGGCGAGCCAGCGCGGGCGCAGGCTCACGCCGGGTGGCGTGTTGATCACGGGATCGAATGACACGTCGGCCGCCGGTTCGGGATCGACGGCCCCGGTCAGCGTGAGCCGGCCCAGCGGCGTGAAATCCCCACTGCCACAGGCTTGGTCGAGCGAGACCTCGATGCTGTCGTGCTCGAGGCGGTCGCGCACGCCGTCCAGCGACAGGCCGGGACCGTCGATCTTGCTGACGATCCGGGCCCTGAGCCACCAATTGGCTCCCCGGTAGTGCAGCGGCATCAGGGTGGTCAGCGTCTGATCGCTCCACGAGATGGCAGGGCGCAGCGCGAGTGCCCGGGACAGCAGCCCCGAGCCCGAGGAGACGACCAGGATGTCCCACGGCCCGGTCCCCTGCGGCGGTGTGACCCGGAAAGCCAGGCCGATGAAGTCAGGCAAGGCCCCGGGCGTGCCACTGGCCTTCGACACCCGGGCGACAACCTCGGACGACGAAATGGGCAGCCCCTGGCCGGCCGGGGCGACCCGTTCGATGAAGCCCTCCGCCAGAACCCCGATCGGATGAAACAACCGTTTGCCCCGGATGGCGGAGCCCCACTGGAAGGGCAGTGCGACAAGATCGGAAACGCTCACCGGCGGCGGGTTCCCCTTTCCCCGCGTCGGAAACGCGCCGGTGCGACGTCGATTCCCCAGGGCTCCGCCCGGGTGTTTGGGTTTCAGCGGCGCGTCGGCAGATGCCGGACCGGTTTACGCGGGCACCCGCAGGCCGACCATGTGCGGTTCCCCGGGTGGTTGCGGCTGCTGGTTTTGCGCCCGGCCGTCGATGTAGACCTGCTGCATGACCGCCTGCCACGACTCCATCTCGGGCACCGATCCCCACATCCCTTCGAAAAGCCCGACGATCACGGCCGCGTTGTCGTCGGTCAGGGCATAGACCGGTCCACCGAAGTCACGACTGTCGACGGCCACGTCGGCGATGATGAACCGCCCTTCGCTGACGGAGGTGATCGATCCGCACCGCTGGCCGACCGATCGACGAAACTGGCACACCGGCAGCCCCGGCTGCGCACGCAGGCCCGGGGAAGACTTCAGTTGCCGGCCGGTCGGCAACTGGTCCGAGGCGGTCACGTCGGGGCCGAGCGCGATGACTTCGTACTCGACGGGCGACATCGCGCGACTCGCCGCCACGTCGTCGGCGGCCTGGCGACGGGCGAGCACGACCTTGCCCACCGGGTTTCCGTCGTGGTCGGTGACGTCCGACTCCCCGTTACCGCATTGACCGCTGGTCACCGCGACCCGCAGCCGGGGCTCGACCAACCCCACCATGCACACGGCCCCGCCTTGGCGGATCTCCATACCGGGAAAGGCCGTGACGGCCGGGGTGGCCGTCGCGGGGGCCGGGTAGCCGACCACCGTTATCGCAATCGTGAAGGCGAAGGCGATCGCCACGCGAGTGTTTCGCCCGCTGGCCATTTCCATTGGGCCCCACCACCCCTCATGTCCGTCCGAGGGATTTTTGTCGGACACTTGAGTTGAGTCGCGTATACCCGCGGGCAACGGCGCCAAACGGCCCCAAGCGCCCGGGCGGACGCGGCGAAGTCGCCGATCACTCCTGGGGCACTGCGAGTTCGCCCTGGAATCGTTGCATGGCGTCGATGACCGCACCGAGCACACGATGCGCTGCCATCAGGTCGGCGTCGGGTAACTCTTCGAGGGCGACCCGGCTGTGGGCATCGAGCGGACTGAAGAACGACCGGGCGGTGGCCAGGCCGGATTCCCCGTGGCGCAGGATGACCTTGCGGCGGTCATCGGGGTGGGAATCGCGCCGGATGTGGCCCGAGTCGATCAACCGATCCACCAGGTAGGTGATCGCCGAACCGGACAGCCCCATCCGATGACTGAGGTCGCCCGAGGTCATCGGCCTCCCCGCGGCTTCTGCCACCATGATGTACATCAATGCACGGAAGTCATTGGGCCGCAGACGATGTAACATCGCGAATTGCCGACCGATCTGGTCGGATTCGGTCGATATCTCCCGCAGATCGGCCGAGATCAGCGACTCCAGCACATCGCGGCGCAGGCGCTGCTCTTCAGCTTCCATAACAAAGTGAGCATATCCCTGAACCGGCACACAGTTCAGTTCGTTAATGGTTAATTGATTGAAATGGACCTCCGGCGACGATGGCACAGGGGACGAGACGTGACCACGACTGGCGAACCGAGGACAATTTCAGTAAGTTAATGTTTAAGTTATTGAAGGTGATGGGTAAGTCGTCCGAGGTTGGGAAGGGCTGATCGGAGCGGGATCGCGGCGACGGCATGGGCCGGTTCTTCGCCTCCGAACAGCGGAGATGGCGGCGCGTGTTTGAGCCGTCCCGACCTGGGAATGCCAAGCCGTCCAGGAGGGAGCGCGTGGCCAAGATGGGTGCTTTGTCGTTGACACCCGCCACCGAGTCGCCGGCAGCTGCGGCGGACTGGCCGGGCACCGCCCCCTTCGACGAGTGGCGCTCGAGCGTGCGGAACGGCGTGCTCGCCCTCCTCTGCGACTTCGTCGAACCCCGGCGCTCCCAGTTGGACGACACCCGCGTCGACGCCGCCGGCGACATCCTGATGGCGTTCGCGTCTGGCGGCAAGTGTCTGCGGTCGACCTTCATGTACTTGGGGTGGCTCTGCGGTGCCGCGCCCGACCGGGCGGCGCTGCGGGCGGCGGCCAGTTTCGAGCTGCTGCACGTATTCGCGCTGCTGCAGGACGACGTCATGGACGGTTCGGCCGAACGGCGGGGGCGCCCGTCGGCACACCTGCAATTTTCCCAATGGCACCGCGCGCGCGGGCTGTCCGGCTCGTCGGCGCGGTTCGGCGAATCGGCCGCCATCCTGCTGGGTGACCTCTGCCTGATCTGGTCGGAGCAGATGCTGCGCGAGAGCGGTGTCGATGCCCGTCGGTTGCAGCGCGCCTGGCCGCGCTACGACACGATGCGCACCGAGCTTGCGCTGGGCCAGTTCGCCGACCTGGTGAGCGATGTCCGGCGCATGCCTACCCTGGATGCCGTGCTGGACGTGGCCCGCCGCAAGTCGGGCAACTACACCGTGCGGCGGCCGTTGGAGATCGGCGCGGCGATGTCCGATTGCGACGATCGGACGCTGAGCCGACTCGGCCGGTACGGCGCCGCCATCGGGGAAGCCTTTCAGCTTCGCGACGACGTGCTCGGCGTCTTCGGCTCGCCGGCGATCACCGGGAAGCCGGCCGCCGGAGACCTGTTGGAGCGCAAGGCAACCAGCCTCGTGGTGACCGCCCACCAGCTCGCCGATGCGTCCACCCGGGCCGAACTGACCGAACTGATGAACGGCCACGCCCTCGACGGTGAAGCGCTCGATCGATGCAAAACGCTGATCGTGGGGACGGGGGCGGTCCAGCTGATCGAGCAGATGATCAGCGACCGGGTCGCGGCCGCGCGCGAACACCTCGACGACGCCTCGATCGACGGACCCGTTCGCACCGCGCTGGAGGAAATGGCGACCGCCTGCACGGATCGCGCCGAATGAGCGACGCAAGTTTGGGAGCATGCTGACATGCGGACCATCGAAGGACGCAGCGAGCGCGTCGTGGTGATCGGGGCCGGCCTGGCCGGTCTGTCCGCCGCGCTGCATCTGGCCGGCCGTGGACGCGCGGTCACGGTGGTGGAACGCCACCCCTGGCCGGGGGGGCGCGCCGGCCGCCTCGACGTCGACGGCTATCGAATCGACACCGGGCCGACGGTGCTCACGATGCCGGACATCATCGACGAGACTTTCGCGGCCGCCGGCCAGAGCCGGTCGGGCCGGCTGGAATTGCTGCCGCTTGACCCGGCCTACCGGGCGGTGTTCGCCGACGGCAGCGCGCTCGACGTGCACACCGACCCCGACCGGATGACCACCGCCATTGCAGAGTTCGCCGGATCCGGGCAGGCAGCGGGCTACCGGCGGCTGCGCGAGTGGCTGCAGCGGTTGTACCGGATCGAATTCGACGGGTTCATCGCCGCCAACTTCGACTCCCCGCTGTCGTTGCTCACGCCGCAGTTGGCGCGGCTGACGGCGATCGGCGGCTTCCGCAAGTGGGATCGCGTAGTGAAGCGGCATATCAGCGACCCCCGGCTGCAACGGGTCTTCACGTTCCAATCCCTGTACGCGGGCGTGGCGCCGCGGAACGCCCTGGCCGTGTACGCGGTCATCGCCTACATGGACACCGTCGCGGGCGTGTTCTTCCCGCGCGGCGGGGTTCGCGCGCTTCCCGACGCACTGGCCGCGGCCGCCGCCGATGCGGGGGTCGAATTCCGTTACAACGCCACCGTTACCGGGCTCGACCGCGCCGCCGGACGGGTCAGGGCCGTGCTGACGGATCGCCTGGACCCCATCGCGTGCGACGCGGTGGTGCTGACCACCGAACTGCCGCAGACCTATGAACTGTTGGGCCGCACACCGCGCCGCCCCGTGCGGCTGCGGCCGGCGCCTTCGGCGGTCGTGGCCCACCTGGGCTCCCGCCGCGTCGCCTCCGACGCGGCCCATCACACGATCCTGTTCGGCGATTCCTGGGATCAGACCTTCACCGACATCATCCGCGACGGCCGCCTGATGCGGGATCCCTCGCTGCTGGTCACCCGCCCGACGGCGAGCGACCCCGCCCTGGCCCCGGACGGGCACGACCTGCTGTACGTGCTCGCCCCCGCGCCGAACCTGGATCGCGGGCCCATCGACTGGGACACCGTCGGGGCGCGTTATGTCGACACCCTGATCGACGAGGTCGCGGCGCGGCTACTGCCCGGGTTGGCCGAGGACGCAACGGTATTGGACACCGTCACGCCCGCGGACTGGGCGCGTCAGGGCATGGCGGCGGGCAGCCCCTTCGCGCTGGCCCACACCTTCGGGCAGACGGGCCCCTTCCGGCCGGCCAACATGGTGCGCGGCGTCGAAAACGCGGTGCTGGCCGGCTCGTCAACCGTGCCCGGCGTCGGCGTCCCCACCACGCTGATCTCGGGTCGGCTAGCCGCCGACCGCGTCACCGGCCCCAGCGCCGGCCGAGCCAACCGGATGACGACGCACCACGACATGAGGGCCGGGCTGACATGATTCGCAGCGAATTGGACGCGGCCGGGATCGACGATCCGCGCCTGCGCGAGGGTTATCGGCGCTGCCGCGAACTCAACGCCGCGCACGGCCGCACCTTCTTCTTGGCCACCCGCCTGCTGGCGCCCGACCAACGTCCGGCCGTGCACGCCCTCTACGGTTTCGCGCGCTATGCCGACGACATCCTCGACGACCTCGACCCCGGGCTGAGCGCCGACGTCCGCGGCATGCGGTTGCAGCAACTCGCCGACCAATTCTTCTCCGGCGGAGACCATCTGGACGACCCCGTGCTCGCCGCGGTCACCCACACCGCCCGCCGCTACCGCATCGGCACCGAGCTGTTCGACGACTTCCTGGCGTCGATGCGGATGGACCTGACGGTCACCGATTATCCCGACCGCGGTGCGCTCAACCTATACATGCGTGGATCCGCCGAAGCCATTGGCCTGCAGGTTCTTCCGGTCCTGGGCACCGTGGCGCCGGTCGAGGAGACCGCGCCCTACGCCGCGGCGCTGGGTAGGGCGTTTCAGCTCACCAACTTCCTGCGCGACGTCGACGAAGACCTGTTGCGGCAGCGGGTCTACCTGCCGGCCGACGAGCTCGCCGCACACGGTGTGGATCGCGAGCTGCTGACCTGGTGTCACCGCAAGCGCCGCACCGACCCGCGGGTGCGCGAGGCGCTCGCCGCCCAGCACGAGATCACCCGCGAGACTTACCGATTCGCGGCCGCCGGCATCGGCATGCTGAGCCCGCGGTCGCGACCGTGCGTGGCGACCGCGGCGGCGCTGTACTCCGAAATCCTGGACCGCATCGAAGAGAGCGATTTCGCGGTGTTCAATCACCGGGCCACGGTCGGCAGAGCCCGACGGCTGCAGGTCGCCGGCATCGGGCTGATACGGTCGTGGCGGGCGCGCAGTAGTTCGCCCGGCGTTGCCGATGCCCCGGGGGCCGCATGACCGATCGCTGGCAGTATCTTCTGGTCCTCGCCGCATGCCTGGCGATCACCGCGCCCCTGGAGTTCTTCGGCCCCGGCGTCTACCGGCAATGGCGGCGGCTGGTGAAGGCCGTTCTGCCCGTGGCCGTGGCGTTTTTGGTCTGGGACGAGATCGCCATCGCCGCGCACGTGTGGACGTACAACGGCGAATACATCACCGGCCTGGACATCCCGTTCCGGGTGCCGATCGAAGAGGTGCTGTTCTTCATCGTCATTCCGATCTGCGCGCTGCTCACCTACAACGCCGTGAGCACCATCCTGGGCAGGGTCAACCGGCGGTGAGCGGCCTGGGTTATACCGTTCCGGCCGTCGCATCGGTATTCGCCGTGTGCGCACTGGAATTGGCGGTGTTGCGCACCGGGCTCTTCCGACGGCCGGCGTACTGGCTGTCGATGCTGATCATTCTCGGGTTCCAGGTTCCGGTCGACGGATGGCTGACCAAGCTCAGTTCCCCCATCGTCAGCTACGACCCCCGCCACATCACCGGCCTGCGCGTCCCTTTCGACATCCCGGTCGAGGATTTCTTGTTCGGCTTCGCACTCGCCACCGCGGTGCTGCTGGGATGGGAACGCCAACGTGCGCGTCGGTGAAGCCGGCCCGACCCCCGGCGAACTGTCGGCCGCCTTCGACGCCGGAGCGGCGGCGTACGACGGGCTGGTGGGTGCCAGCCCCGGCTATCACAACCAATTGCTTCTCTCCGCCCGCCGCATGCGAATACGTGACCGCGGCAAGGGCTTACGCCTGCTCGACGCCGGCTGTGGCACGGGCGCGTCGACGGCCGCGCTGCTGGCCGTCGCCCCGGAGGCCGAGATCGTCGCCGTCGACGCGTCGCGGGGCATGCTCGACGCTGCGGCCGCGAAGGCCTGGCCCCGGTCGGTGCGATTCGTGCACACCCCCGTCGAGCAACTGGCCGAGCACGGGATCACCGGGCCGTTCGACGGAATTCTGGCCGCCTACCTGATCCGCAACCTCGCCGACCGGGACGGCCAATTGCGGAAACTCCGGGCCCTGCTGCGACCCGGTGCCACACTCGCGGTGCACGAGTACTCGGTGCGCGACTCCCCCGCCGCCACCGGAATCTGGCACGCCGTGTGCTGGGGCATCATCATTCCCGCCGGATGGTGGCGCACCCGCGACGCGGCGCTGTACCGCTACCTGTGGCGCAGCGTGCTCGAGTTCGACGGCGCGGCCCGATTCCGGGACCGCCTCGCCGACGCGGGCTTCACCGCCGTGCACAGCGAAACGATGCCGGGCTGGGAGGCCAACATCGTGCACACCTTCCTGGCGGACGCGCCGCTATGACGGCCCTCGGCACCGATCGCCGGCGCGAAACATTCGCCGCACCAACCGGATTCCCGGATGCCGGAGCGCTGGCGTCACGACCCCGAGTGGTCGTCGTGGGCGGCGGCATCGCGGGGCTGGCCGCTGCCACCGGCCTGGCCGAACGCGGCGTCGCCGTCGAAGTGATCGAGCGCGAACACTACCTCGGCGGCCGGGTCGGCGGCTGGACCGAACGCGAAAACGGGACCGACCTCGCCATGAATCGGGGCTTCCACGCGTTCTTTCGGCAGTACTACAACCTGCGCGCCCTGCTCCGCCGCATCGAACCGCAACTGCGGATGCTCACACCCGTCGACGACTATCCGCTCATCGACGGCGCGGGGCGGCGCGACACATTCCGGGGGCTACCACGCACCCCACCCTGGAACGCGGTGGCCTTCGCCGCCCGCAGCCCGACCTTCCGGCTTCGCGACTTCCTGCAGATCGACGCTCGCGCGGCCGCGCCGCTGGCCGCGGTGTCGGTGCCCGGGATCTACGAGCGCCTCGACCACTTCGATGCCGCGACGTTCCTCAAGAGCATCCGATTCCCCGAAGCAGCAAGGCATCTGGCGTTCGAGGTGTTCTCCCGCAGCTTCTTCGCCGACCCTTCGAAGCTGTCCGCGGCCGAGTTGGCGGCGATGTTTCACATCTACTTCCTCGGCTCGTCCGAAGGCCTGATCTTCGATGTGCCCACGTCGAACTACGACACCGCCCTCTGGCAGCCGCTGCGCCGATACCTCGAGGCGCGGGGCGTCGGGTTTCGCCTCGGCACCAGCGCCGCTCGCATCGAGGCCGGCTCGGCGGAGCCGTTTCGGGTGTGGACGGATTCGGGTGAGCGCCTGGACGCGGACGCCGTCGTGCTGGCCACCGATGTGGCCGGCCTGCAGCGTGTCGTGGGTGCATCGACCGGGCTGGCCACGGACGACTGGCGCGCACAGATCGCGCGGCTGCGGACGGCGCCGCCCTTCGCGGTCCACCGGCTGTGGCTCGATCGCCCCGTCGAGGCGCAGCGGCAGGCGTTTTTGGGCACGGCCGGCCACGAGCCACTGGACAACATCAGCGTGCTGGAGCGCTACGAACGCCAGGCCGCCGAGTGGTCGCGTGCGCACCACGGTTCTGTCGTCGAACTGCATTCCTACGCCCTCGACGCCGCGCCGTCCCGCGCGGCGGCGCTGCGGCAGCTGCGCAAGGTGTACCCGGAAACCGCGGCGGCGCAGGTCGTTTGCGAGCGACTGCTGCACCGCAGCGATTGCCCGCTGTTTGCGCCCGGCTCCTATGCGGACCGCCCGGCGGTGGTCAGCCCCCAGCCGGGCCTGCTGTTGGCCGGCGACGCCGTCCGCATCGACTTGCCGGTCGCGCTGATGGAGCGCGCCGCCACGACCGGTTGGTGCGCCGCGAACCATTTGCTGAGAAGATGGGGACTGGCCGGGCACCCGTTGGTCACCGTACCCACCCGAGGCCGGTCAGCCCTGTTGCGATGGCTCGCCACCCGCGAAGGATCCACTCAACGATGAATATTCGCGAACAGCTCCAGCACCTATGGCCGGGCGTGCGGACCAAAGATTGGCCGCTGCAAGTGATTCCGCGCACCCCGTGGGCCGACCAGCGCCCGACCTACCGCGAGGCGCAGCCCGCCATCATCGACGGCGCGCTGAAACGGGCCCAGGGCAGGCCCACCGGGAACTGGTTCGCGTTCGCCGGCAGCGCCGATGTTCGCCCCGGGCGGCCGTTCGGCGCCCGGATCGCCGGGGTTGACATCGTCGCCTGGCGCGATGACGAGCGCCGGCTCCGCGTCGGTCCGCGCGGTTGCCCCCACCTGGGGGCGGATCTGGCCACCGGGACGGTGCACGACGGCACGCTGATCTGCCGATGGCACGGACTTGCCCTGGACGGCCGGGCGCGCGAATTCGGCTGGAGCCCGTTGCCCGGCCACGACGACGGTGTCCTGGTGTGGGTTCGGCTCGACAAGGCGGGCGGCGAAGAGCCGTCGGCCGAACCGGTGATACCGGCCCGGCCGACCGGCGACACTCTGGCCGCCGTCGCCCGGATGGCGGGCGTGTGCGAGCCCGCCGACATCATCGCCAACCGGCTGGATCCCTGGCACGGTGCCTGGTTCCACCCCTATTCGTTCACCCGGCTCGAAGTGCTCACCACCCCAACCGAAACCGTCGATCGCTTCTTGGTGGCGGTGACCTTCAGGATGGGCCGCCTCGGCGTTCCGGTCGTCGCGGAATTCAGCTGCCCGGAGGCCCGCACGATCGTCATGCGCATCGTGGACGGCGAGGGAACCGGCAGTACTGTCGAAACCCACGCCACGCCAATCGGATCGGGCCCCGACGGCCTCCCCCGCACCGCCGTGCTGGAAGCCACCATCGCCCATTCGGACCGGCCGGGGTTCGCGCGCGCGTCGCGGGCCGCCCCCGTGGTCGCCCCTCTTATGCGCTTCGCGGCCAACAGGCTCTGGCGCGACGACCTCGCCTACGCCGAGCGCCGCTACCAGGTACGCGCCGGCCTCGGCTGACGGGGAAATCGCCGTGCGGAAAGGGTATGTCGCCGCCGTCGTCCTGACCGTTGCCGTGCACCTCGCCTACCTGGCCTACGTGCCGGTCGGCGGCTTCCTCGCGCTGCGCTGGCCGCGCACCATCGTGCTGCACCGGGCGGCCGTCGTCTGGGGCGTCGCCGTTGTCGCGCTCAAGCTGCCCTGCCCGTTGACGTCGGCGGAATCGTGGGCGCGTCGCCGCGCCGGGATGGATCCCCTGCCCACCACCGGGTTCGTCGACCGCTATGTCGCGGGCCTGCTGGTGCCGTCCGGCCGCGTCGGTGTCGCGCAGGCATTCGCGTTTCTATGGGCCGCCATCTCCTGGGGCCTGTTCGAGCGGCGCGTCAGCCGCTGAGGCCGGGCTGTGCCGCGGGACCGCCGGCGGCCGCCGAATCCGTGACGGGCGGCGCCGCTTCGTGCTGAGGCCGACGGGATTTGCGCTGCCACAACGCCCACGTGGCAACCGAAACCGCGACGGCCGAGAGGATCAAGGTCGGCCAGAGGGCCAGCTGCGCCAGCCACAAGTCGCGCTGCAGGCGCACCACGGTGCGCCGGCCACGCCAGACGCGCCTCGGCATCTCTTTGACAGTCATCGCAGCTCTCATACCCCGGAGCGGGCGAATCAAACGCCACCGCGCGAGAGGATTTCGCGCTTCAACGGGTTTGGCTCACCGCGCTGGGGGCTAGTCACCAGCATGAGCACTGAATCGCGCGATCCCGCCGAGCCGTCATCGCGATCGTTCACCCGGCTAGCGGCCGCATGGTGGGCCCTCGTGGTCGGCCTGCTGATCCTGATCGTGCTGCTCATCTTCGTCGCGCAGAACACGGACTCGATAACCGTGCACTTCCTCGCTTTCCACTGGAACCTGCCGGTCGGAGTTGGCTACCTGCTGTCGGCGGTGGCCGGCGCCACAACGACGGTGCTCGTCGGCGCCGCCCGGATGATCCAACTGCGCAGGGCGGCCAAAAAGCAGCTCAAGGCGCTTTGATTCTCGCGGCGCGCAAAACCCTTCCTCAGCAAAGCGTTCCCCAATGCGGCCTGCTGGCGCGTCCGCAGTCTGACCACTAATTTAAATATTAATTAAATTAAGCGGCTAGACCCCCTCGCGGCGATTCGGTTCAGGTTTCACCGGGAATGCCACAGCGACAGGGCGGGAGGAACTCATGGGCCACAACGGAACAAGTGATGCGGTCGCGCAGGCGGTGGGCAAAGTCACCGAGGCTCTGGAGACCGTCGAGCGCGCCCGCGGACACCTATATTCGTTCCATCAGCTGACCGGGCGCGCCGACCTGCAACTCGACGACGCGGTGGCCCGGCTGAACGAGATCGGACACGCCGAGCTGGCCCAGCACATCAGCCGGGAACTCGTCGGGCGCAACGTGTTACCGGGTCGGTGGACCTTCCAGGTGGTCGACGACTACGACGACGGCTACTACCGCTGTTTCCGCGAGATCGAGCGGCTGGTGCGCGACCGGCTCACCGAAGGACGTCGCCATGTCCACGAAGCGCAGCTCAAGGAACGCCGGCGCACGGCGGGACATCCCGCCCACACCGCCACCCCCGACGACCACTCGGCGAAGGAGTGAATTGATGCATTGCGTCGTGTTCGGCGCCACGGGATACCTGGGGACGCGGCTCATCCCGCAGCTGCTCGCGAGCGGGCACTCCGTGCGCGTGCTGGCGCGCGACCCGGCCAAGCTCGACGACGTTGCATGGCGGGCAGATGTCGAGGTCGTTCAGGGCGACGTCATCGACGCCGGCGCCGTGCGGCGGGCACTCGACGGTCAGCAGGTCCTGTACTACCTCGTGCATTCGCTGATGCGCTCCGATTTCGTCGACTTCGACCAGCGCGCCGCACGCAACGTGGCGGAGTGCGCAAACCAGGCGGGCCTGTCGCGCATCGTCTACGTCGGCGGCATCACGCCCGACGGGCAGCGGCTCTCCGACCATCTGGCCTCACGCGCCCAAGTGGGGCTGCTCCTGCGGGTTTCGGGCGTGCCGACCGTCGAGTTGCGCGCGGCCGCCATCATCGGGGCGGGCTCGGCCAGCTTTGAAATGCTGCGGTACCTCACCGAGCGCCTGCCGCTGATCGTCGCCCCACGCTGGCTGAGGACCTGCGTCCAACCCATCGCCGTGCGCGACGCGCTTTACTACCTGCTGCACGCGGCCGAGTTGCCCTGCGACGTGAACCGGCCTTTCGACATCGGCGGACCCGACCGCTTCACCTACACGGAGATGATCCGCAAATACGCCGTGATCGCGGGCCTGCCCCGGCGGCCCGCGGTCCCGGTGCCGCTGTTGAGCCCGCGGCTGTCGGCGCCGTTCGTGGACCTGCTCACCCCACTCCCCCGTCAGCTGGCCGTTTCGTTGATGGAGTCGCTGGAAAACGACGTGGTGTGCGCCAATCACGACATCGCCCGCTACATCCCCGATCCCGAGGGCGGGCTGACGCACTACGAAGAGGCCGTCGAACTTGCCCTGGCGCACGTGCGCGAACAGGACCTGCGCACCCGGTGGTCCCGCGCCGACACCAACGGTGCGCCTTCCCGACCGCTGCCGACCGACCCGCAATGGTCGGGCGGATCGCTGTACGAGGATGTGCGTCAACGCAATAGCCGCACGGACGCCGAGACGCTCTGGCGTGCCATCCAAACCGCCGTCGCCGAGCGCAACTGGTCGGCGTTCCCCCTGGAATGGCCCTTGCGCGGATGGATCAACGGCACGCTCGGGGCCCTCCGGCCGCGGCGCCGGACGCTCGACGGGCAGAAGTTGCACGAGGGCGAGGCCCTGGACTGGTGGCGGGTGGAGCGCATCGACACCCCTCGGCTGCTGCGATTGCGCGCCGACCTCCCCCTGCCCGGGCGCCTGTGGCTCGAGCTGTCGGCGAGCGCTGACGACAACGGCGGCTCCCGGTACCACCAACGGGCCCTCTTCCAGCCCTACGGGCTTGCGGGGCAACTTTTTTGGAACACGTCGGCACCGTATCGCGACGTGGTGTTCGGCGGCATTGCGCGCGACGTCACGGCCACGGCACGCGGCGGCGTGACCCGGGAGGCGGCTCCGTCGCACTGTTGAAAGGAGAGCGAGATGACCGACAAGGAATTCCACAAGGGCGACAAGGTCGAGTGGAAGAGCCACGGCAGCACCGTTCGCGGGACGGTGGAGGCCGAAATCACCTCCGACGCCGAAGCCGCCGGACGCACCGTGCGGGCGTCCAAGGACGAGCCTCAGTACCGGGTGCGCAGCGACAAGACGGGTGCTGACGCGGTGCACAAGCCGGGCGCGCTACGCCGAGCGGACTGATCGATGGCCGACGAGGACGAGAAAGCCACCTGGGACCGCTTCGAGAAGACGGTCAACATGACCGCTCGCGAGCTGGAAAAATGGCTCGCCACCGAGGAATCACAGCGCGTGGGACAGAGGCAGGGCGGCGACGAGTCGACCGGGCACGCCAGTGGGCGCCGCATTGTCGCGATACTCAAGACCAAACGGAGCGACCTCGGGCCCGACGAGTACGCGCACATGCGCAAGGTCGTCGGCTACGCCAATCGCCACCTGGCCCAACGCCCCCAGGGCGACATCCGCGAAAGCGCATGGCGGTACTCCCTGATGAACTGGGGGCACGACCCTACGAAGTCCTGAGCGCGCACGGCGGTCCCCTCGGCGTCCGCGTGTTCGCCGACCAATCCGGTGCAAATGCGAGACACTTATCGGGGTTCGCGGCGCGCGTGTGGCGGTCGCCGATACGCTGGTCGGCGAATCTCGCAAGAAGGACACCGATAAGTGACCAAGCGCGGCGCCGCAGACCGGCGAATGGACCGAGCCGAACTCGAGAAGTTGATGTCGGCCGACATGCGCGCACTCACGGCGCAATCGGACCGCATCGGCCGACACTTCGCCCGCCAGAATGACGTCGGTGGCACCGACTTACACGCCTTGTTGCACATCATGGTCGCCGAGACGGCCGGAACGCCGCTGACGCCGGCGCAGTTGCGGCAGCGCCTGGACGTGTCGCCCGCCGCCATCACGTACCTGGTGGACCGGATGATCGACTCCGGCCACCTGCGGCGCGAGCCGGATCCCGACGACCGGCGCAAGACGCTGCTGCGCTATGAGGAATCGGGCATGGCGCTGGCCCGCTCGTTCTTCACCCCCCTCGGCGCGCACCTGCACGAGGCCCTCGCCGACGTGCCCGACCGCGATCTGACCGTCGCACACCGAGTTTTCCAGGCGATGATGGCGGCGATGTCCACCTTCGAAGCGCAACTCGCCATCCCTGGCTCCAAACCCCCGGAGACGGACGGAAAGCGCGGCCCCAGCAGGGCCCGCCGCCGTCCCGTGCACACCGGCGACAAACCCGCCTAGGACACCGGCCGACGGGCCGCGGAGCCAAGCACCCGCTGCTCGATCAGCTCGGCCCCGCGCCGCACCCCGCCCGTTGCGGCGAATCCGGCGGCCACCCGGCGGGCGCCGTCCGTCATCGTGGTCGCCTCGCGCACCTTCGCCCTCAGCCGCGCCGGTGTGAGGCTTTTGGCCGCCAGCCGGGTGCCGCAGCGGGCGACCTCCACACGCCGGGCGACTTCCGCCTGGTCGCGCGCGAACGGCACGACGCAGACGGGCACGCCGCGGTCGAGGGCCTTCAGCGTCGTGCCCATCCCGCCGTGGGTGATGGCGCAGCTGGCCCGCCGCAACAGGGCCGCGTGCGGGACGAAGCGGCAGACGGTCGCATTCGCCGGCCTGGGGAGGTCCGGCGGGATGCCGGCCGGAAACGTCGCCACCACGTGGACGGGCTCGTCGGCCAGCGCCCGCAACGCGATCCGTCCGAGGGCGGCGTCGGGCTGCCTGATCGATGACGTGTTGACCAGCACCACCGGCCGGTTTATGTGAGCGACCCACTCCGGTGTGGTTGCCTGCGCGGGTTCGAACACGCACGCGCCGATGTGGTGAACCAAACCGGCCCATCCCGGGTGGGGATACTCGAAGGGCTCGCCGCCGACGGCTAGCAACAGCGGTGCCCGCCGCACGAAGTCGTCGACCGACACGACCGGCGACAGCCCCAGCCCGCCGCGAATCTCGTTGACCCGCGGCAGCATTGGGCGGTCGAAAAGGTACCGGACGATCGGCCGCACCGAGGCGTCGCGCAGTTCGCCGAGAATGCCCGGCAGTGGGCGCAGCCCGGGACCGAACGGCGGCACGCCGCGAGACCGCAGGTAGGGCGTGAACGGCGAGAACACCAGCCACGGCGTATCGCCTGCCTCCGCGGCCGACATGGCCCCCCAGCAGTTCGCGTCGACAATGACCGCATCCGGCCGGACGGCGGACACGGCCCGTCGCAAATCCTCGACTTCGAGTGCCGCGCGCCGGCACAACACATCGATGGTCAGCTTCAGCACTCCCAGTGCGTTTCGGGCGCGCCAGTCCTCGCCGACGATCGACTCGATCGCGGGATCGACCGGCTCGGCGTGGACGCCGACCGCGCGCATCGTCGCGACGCCACCCGCCATGGTGCGTGCATGCACCTCATGACCGCGGCCGGCGAGTTCGGTCAGCAGGGCGCCGGCCGGCAACAGGTGGCCCAGGGCCGGCGATCCATAGGCCAGTATCACCGCCATGTCGCACCCAGCTATGGGACGGGAGTCAGGTCGACCGCGCGCAGGGCGGAAAGGGTTGCTGCGCCACAGCCGTGCAGGCAGACGCGAAGTTCATCGATGAACGGCTGCAGCCAATCGACAACGGCCGCAGCGGAATCGATCGCGGCCGGCAGCAAAGGTCGTGCCACCGCCACGACATCGGCTCCCAATGCGAGCGCCTTGGCCGCGTCCATGCCGGTGCGGATCCCGCCGGAAGCCACCAGCGGGATGTCCGGCAGCACCTCACGCACCTCCACGATCGCCCGCGCCGTCGGGATGCCCCAGTCGGCCAGGTGGGGATAACGCAGCTCGCCGTAGCGGACGAACTGCTCGACCCGCGACCACGAGGTGCCACCGGCGCCCGCGACGTCTATGCCGGCGATCGGCGAATTTCCCTCGGCCCCAACCAATTCCGCGGCGGCCGTCCCGCCGATGCCGTGACCGACCTCCTTGAGCAGCACCGGGCATTCTATCGCGTCGGCAGCGTCCCGCAGCCGGGCCAACGAGCCGGAGAAGTCGGTGTCACCGTTGCGCTGGATCGCCTCCTGCAACGGATTGGTGTGCACCGCAAGCGCATCGGCGCCCACCCGCTCCAAAGCCTTTGCCAGGTCGGGCACGGCGGCCTTCGTCAGTTGGGCCAGGCCGATGTTGCCGAACAGCAAGACATCCGGGGCCACGTCGCGGACGGTGAAGCTGGCCGCGGCCCGTTCGCCCAGCGCACTGTCCAGCATGATCCGCTGGGAGCCGAGCATCATCCCGATGCCGAGTTGCTGAGCGGCCGCGGCCAGATTCCTGTTGATGGTCCCCGACAACTCGGCACCGCCGGTCATCGCGCCGATCAGGACCGGGAAGCGCAGGTCCGCGCCGAAGAATTCGGTCGACAGGTCGATGTCGTCGAGGCTCGTCTGGGTCAGGGCGTTGTACGGCAACTGGTACCGCTCCAGCCCGGTGGTGACGTGCTCGTAGTTGACCGGCTCCGCGAGGCAGACGTCGATGTGCCGCCGCTTGCGGTTGGTCATCGGCGCCCGATCTGCCGTCAAGGCAGGCACCCCGGCGCGACAACGCCGCGCCCGCTCGCATCCATAATGTCCATAGTGCCCCTTGTTGCGTACCGGCAATGTGCAACGGTGCGTAATTTCAGTTGATTAATGTTTAACACACTGAAAGACTTCACATCGTGGTGTGGGATGGCGTGGCCGCGGCCGTGACGGGACGGCGCTCGTGGTTGCTCGCGCTTGCCGCCGTCCTCCTCGGTGGCGTTTTCATGGCGCTGGTCGGCGCCAACGCGGCGGCGGGGCAGGCGCCGCTGTCGGTGCCGACCGGCTCGGACTCGGCGAAGGTCGACGCCATGGCCCGCCAGTTCCCCGGGGGAGACCGGGTCCCGCTGATCCTGGTGGTCAGCCGCGCCGATGGCGCCGCGCTTGATCCCGCCGAAGTCACCGCCGCCCAAGCCGCTCGGGAGCGGATGCAGGCCGCCGCCCCGCCGGGCGCGGCCACCCCAGCGACGCCAGCGCGGGTGTCGGCCGACGGCAAGGCGGCCATCTCGGTGGTGCCGGTCAGCGCCGACCTCTTGGGGCTCGCCCTGACCGATGCGGTCGCCAAGCTGCGCAAGGCCGCCGCCACCGGCCTGCCGCAGCAGCTGGCGGCCCACGTCACCGGCGGCCCGGCGTTCGGCGCCGACATCGCCGGCGCCTTCACCAATGCCAACGTCACCCTGCTCGCCGTGACGGCATCGGTGGTGGCGTTGCTGCTGATCGCCACCTACCGCTCCCCCGTGCTGTGGCTGGTGCCGCTCCTGGTGGTCGGCTTCGCCGACCGGGTCGCGGCGGCGGTGGGCACCGCGGTGGCGCCGCTGACCGGGCTGAGCTTTGACGGGGCCACGTCCGGGATCACCAGCGTGCTGGTCTTCGGGGCGGGTACCAACTACGCGCTGCTGCTCATTTCCCGATACCGGCAGGAGCTTCGGCGCCATCGCGACCATCGAGATGCGCTGCGCCGCGCCGTGCGGATGGCCGGTCCGGCGATCGTCGCCAGCAACGCCACGGTGGTGCTGGCATTGCTCACGTTGCTGTTCGCCTCGACCCCGAGCACCCGCAGCCTGGGCGCGCTTGCGGCCTGCGGGCTGGTGGTCGCGGCGGTGTCCGCCCTGGTGATACTCCCGCCCCTGCTGGCGCTGAGCGGACGGCGATTGTTCTGGCCTTTCATCCCCCGGCCCGAAGGCGCCGCCACCGCGGATTCGACGTCCTGGCAACGCATCGGCGAATGGGTGAACCGGCGCCCGGCGCTGGTCGCGGCCGTCGCGATCGCGGGCCTGGTGGCGCTGGCCACCGGCCTGCTCGGCACACGAATCGGCTTGTCGCAGACCGAGCAGTTCCGCGTCCACGCGGATTCGGTGTCCGGTTATGACATCGTCGCGGCGCATTTTCCGGCCGGCCTGGCGAACCCCACGCTCGTCATCGCCCCCACCGAGTCGCCGGTCGCGCAGGCCATCGGGGCGACCCCCGGCGTGGTGTCGGCGAACGAATCGGGCCGCTCCCCGTCGGGCCTGACGAAATGGTCGGTGGTGATCGACGCCCCACCGTCCTCCGACAGGGCATTCGAAATCATTGCCGCACTTCGTGATACGACGAAGTCGGCAAGCCCGTCCGCGCTGGTGGGTGGGGCGGACGCGCAGGCGCTCGACATCCGCGACGCGGCCACCCATGACCGGCATCTGCTGATTCCGGCGATACTCGCGGTCATCCTGGTCGTGCTCTATGCCCTGCTGCGGTCCGCGCTCGCCCCTCCCACACTGCTGACGGCGACGATCCTCGGGGCGCTCGCCGCGCTCGGCATGGGCGGCTGGGCCAGCAGCCACATCTTCGGCTTCCCGGCGCTGGACAACAGCACACCCCTGTTCGCCTTCCTGTTCCTGGCCGCACTCGGCGTGGACTACACCATCTTTCTCGTCACCCGCGCCCGCGAAGAGTCGGCGGAACGTGGCGCACGCGCCGGCATGGTCGCCGCGGTGTCGGCCACCGGCGGCGTCATCACCAGTGCGGGAATAGTTTTGGCCGCCGTCTTCTGCGTGCTCGGCGTGCTGCCGCTGATCGTGCTGACCCAGTTGGGCATCATCGTCGGCCTGGGCATCCTGCTGGACACGTTCGTGGTCCGCACACTGGTCATTCCCGCGCTGTTCGCCCTGATCGGCGACCGCATCTGGTGGCCCTCGGCACCCAGACCCGCCAAAGCCACTGCAGCACAGGCAGAAAACCAACCGGAACGGAGCATGCCTTGAAAACGTCAACCCTCGCCGCCACCAGCCTCGCCGTCGCCGCCGCCGCGGTGACCGGCAGCGTCGCCAACGCCAAGGCCGCTCCGTCCTGGTATGCGCGGCTGCGCAAGCCGCCGTACCAGCCCCCCAACGTGGCCTTTCCGGTGGCATGGACCTCCCTCTACACCGACATCGCGGTCACATCGGCGGAGGCCATCGACCGGTTGCGGGCGGCGGGACGGGAGGACGAGGCGCGCCGCTACGCCGCGGCGCTCGGCGTGAACCTGGTTCTCAACGCCGGATGGAGTTGGCTCTTCTTCGGTTTCCACAAACTGGGCGCGTCGGCGGTCGGCGCCGCCGTGCTGACGGCCAGCAGCGCAGACCTCGCACGGCGGGCGGCGCAGGCCGACGCGCGGGCCGGCCTGGCCCTGTCGGCGTACCCGCTGTGGTGTTCCTTCGCGACCGTCCTGGCCACCCACGTTTGGCGACTGAACCGCTGAATCATGCCGACGCTTTTGTGGTTTCGTCGCGACCTGCGGTTGGGTGACCATCCCGCGCTCAACGCCGCGGCCGACGACGGCGAGGTGCTCGCCTGCTTCGTGCTGGACCCAAAACTCGAGGCGTCCTCGGGCCGGCGCCGGCTGCAGTTTCTCGGCGACTCACTGCGACGATTGCACGACGACCTCGACGGCCGGCTGTTGGTGACCCGCGGGCGGCCCGAAGAGGTGATCCCGCGCATCGCCAAGGAGATCGCCGCATCGGCGGTGCACATCTCCGACGATTTCGCGCCGTACGGGAAGCGCCGTGACGAAAAGGTCCGTGCGGCACTGGATTCGGTCCCACTGGTGGCCACGGGTTCGCCGTATCTGGTCTCGCCGGGCCGCGTCGCGAAGAAGGACGGCTCGCCCTACCAAGTCTTCACACCGTTCTTGCGTCAATGGCGCGAGTCCGGCTGGCGGCCGCCGGCGAAATCGGGTGCCGCGTCGGCCCGCTGGCTCGATCCGGCGCGACTGCGGATCGACCGGGCCGAGATCCCCGATCCCGGCGCCACGCTCGATCTCGAAGCGGGCGAGACCGCGGCGCGCAAGCAATGGAAGTCGTTTGTCGACAACGGGTTACAGCGTTACGCCGAAGAGCGGAACCGCCCCGACCTACCCGGCACCAGCCGCATGTCGGCATACCTGAAGTTCGGCAGCATCCACCCCCGAACCATGGTCGCCGACCTCGATCTCCGTCACGGCGGGGCCCAGGCGTACCTGCGCGAGTTGGCGTTTCGCGATTTCTACGCCGACGTGTTACACCACTGGCCGGCCAGCGCCTGGCACAACTGGAACCGTCAATTCGACGGCATCCCCACCGACAGCGGCGCCGAGGCGAAACGCCGCTTCGAAACCTGGAAGGCCGGCGAGACCGGCTTCCCGATGGTGGACGCGGGAATGCGTCAGCTGCGGGAGACCGGATACATGCACAACCGGGTGCGGATGATCGTCGCCTCCTTCCTGGTGAAAGACCTGCACCTGCCGTGGCAGTGGGGCGCCGAGTGGTTCTTGGATCAATTGGTCGACGGCGACATGGCGAACAACCAGCACGGCTGGCAGTGGTGCGCGGGCTGCGGCACCGACGCCGCGCCGTACTTCCGGGTGTTCAACCCGACCACCCAGGGCGAGAAGTTCGATCCGTCCGGGGATTACATCCGGCGGTGGGTGCCCGAGTTGCGCTCCGTGGACGACGCGCACCTGCGCAAAGGCCAACGGCCGGCGGGCTACCCCGCCGAGATCGTCGACCACGGCGCCGAGCGCGCCGAGGCGCTGCGGCGTTATCAGAGCATCTGACCCGCGGGCCGGGACGCGGGCGCGGCACGGAATTGTCGCGTACGTGAATGTTTGCTCAATCGCCCGCCCCGAAGCTGGTTGGCATGCAATTATCAGCCGATTCACAGTTGTCAAGCCGCTCGGGAGGCGCTACATGACACCCTTCATCGTTCGGACGTTGCTGGCCTCCGGTGCCGCCGCGGGCTTGCTGGCCGGCGTGACCGCCTGTTCGTGTTCCGTCGGTTCGTCGCACTCGGTCAGCAAGAGCGATGTCGCCGGTCAGATCACCTCGAAGTTGACCGACGCCGCCGGCAACAAGCCCGACTCGGTGAACTGTCCGAACGACCTGCCGGCGAAGGTTGGGGCGCAACTCAATTGCGAGATGAAGGTCAAGAACCAGACGTTCAACGTCAACGTGACCGTGACGAGCGTGGACGGCAAGGACGTCAAGTTCGACATGGTCGAGACGGTCGACAAGAACCAGGTCGCCAGCATCATCAGTAACAAGCTGGCCCAGCAGGTGGGCAGAAAGCCCGACTCGGTGACCTGCCCCGACAACCTGAAGGGCGTTCAGGGCGCGACGCTGCGGTGCCAACTCGTCGACGGCACCGACAAATACGGCATCGCGGTGACCGTCACCAACGTCGACGCCGGCGACGTCAACTTCGACTTCAAGGTCGATGACCACCCGGAACCGGCGTCCTAGCGGCGAAGCCGGGCACTGCGGGGTCACCGCCGTCTGATCAGCGAGCGGCCTTCTTGCGCTCGATGTCGGCCAGCGCGGCCGCCAGTTCGGCCCGCTGGGCCGCCGAGCTCTCCCAGGCGAGCTGGCGATTCTTGACCACCTTGGCCGGCGCGCCGACCGCGATGGAGTAGTCGGGGATCACGCCGCGGACCACCGCGTGTGACCCCAGCACGCAGCCGCGCCCGACCGCGGTGCCGCGCAGCACCGTCACCTTCACACCCACCCAGGTGTCGGGCCCGATTCGCACCGGTGACTTCACGATGCCCTGATCCTTGATCGGCAGGGTGATGTCGTCCATCCGATGGTCGAAGTCGCAGACGTAGCACCAGTCCGCCATCAGCACCGAGTCGCCGAGCTCGATGTCGAGGTAGGCGTTGATGACGTTGTCGCGGCCCAGCACCACCTTGTCGCCGAACCGCAGCGAGCCTTCGTGGGCCCGAATGGTGTTCTTGTCGCCGATATGCACCCACCGGCCGATCTCCAGCTGCGCCAGTTCGGGCGTGGCATGAATCTCCACGCCCTTGCCCAGGAACACCATCCCGCGGGTGATGATGTGCGGGTTGGCCAGCTTGAACTTCAGCAGCCGCCAGTAGCGCACCAGGTACCACGGTGTGTATGCGCGGTTGCGCAGCACCCATCGCAGCGAGGCCATCGTGAGGAACTTGGCCTGGCGCGGGTCCCGCAGGTTCGATCCCCGCCAGCGGCGGTGGACCGGTGCGCCCCACATGCTCGTCATGGCCGGACAGCCTAGCGCGCGCTTGCGGCGGCCGAGAACGGCGGGCAATCCGCCGGAGCCGAGTCCGCACGGGTTACCCTCACCTGTACTCACTGGCCGCTCATGCCGAACGCCGTGGAAAAGGATCTGGGATTCGAGGTGCTTGACCGACATCTCCCGCGTGGGCTTCGGCGTTGGTCATCCGCGCTGCTGGCGGCCGGGATCACGGTTGGGCTCGGCGGGTGCGCCAACACCGACTCCTGGGTGGAGGCGTCAGCGTCGGCTGGCTGGCCCGCGCAATACGCCGACGCCGCCAACAGCGGCTACACCGGCACCGACGGCGCCTCCAAGCTTTCGTTGCGGTGGACGCGCTCGGTCAAGGGCAGCCTGGCGGCGGGTCCGGCGCTGAGCGCGCGCGGTTACCTGGCGCTCAACGCGCAGACCCCGGCCGGATGCTCGCTGATGGAATGGGAGAACGACAACAACGGCCGGCAGCGCTGGTGCGTGCGGCTGTTCCAGGGCGGGGGCTTTGCGGGCCCGCTCTTCGACGGGTTCGACAACCTCTACGTCGGCCAGCCCGGCGCCTTCCTTTCCTTTCCGGTGACGCAGTGGACGCGGTGGCGGCAGCCGGTGATCGGAATGCCAACCACCCCAAGGTTTCTCGGGCACGGGCAGCTGCTGGTCGCGACGCACCTGGGCCAAGTGCTGGTTTTCGAGGCCCACCGCGGCGCGGTGGTCGGCAGCCCGATGGATTTGGTGGACGGCGTCGATCCCACCGACGCGACGCGCGGGTTGGCCGATTGCGCGCCGGCCCGGCAGGGCTGCCCGGTGGCCGCCGCGCCCGCCTTCTCGGCGGCCAGCCAGATGGCGGTGCTGGGCGTCTGGCAGCCCGGCGCCCCGGCCGCGGGGCTGGTTGGGCTCAAATACCACCCCGGGCAGACGCCGCTGGTGTCCCGCGAGTGGACGAGCGACGCCGTCGGCGCCGGCGTCATCGCCAGCCCGGTGTTGTCCGCCGACGGGGCGACCGTCTATGTCAACGGTCGGGACCAGCGACTGTGGGCGTTGCGCGCCGCCGACGGAAAGGTGAAATGGTCGGCGCCGCTGGGGTTTCTGGCGCAGACGCCGCCCGCGGTCACCCCGGCGGGCCTGATCGTGTCGGGCGGCGGCCCGGACACCCGGTTGGTGGCGTTCAAGGACGCGGGGGACCACGCGGATCAGGCGTGGCGCCGCGATGACGTCGTCCCGCTGTCGTCGTCGAGCCTGGCCGGCGCCGGCGTCGGCTACACCGTCGTCAGCGCACCCACGACGAACGGCGCACCCGGCATGTCGCTGCTGGTGTTCGACCCCGGCAACGGCCACACGCAGGGCAGTTACCCGCTTCCGGCCGCCACCGGCTATCCGGTCGGTGTGTCTGTCGGCACCGATCGCCGCGTGGCGGCCGCCACCAGCGACGGCCAGGTGTACGGTTTCGCGCCGGCGTGACCGGGACATACTGAGCCCATGTCCGACGACAACGAGATGCAATCCGCGGTCGCCGCGTACTCGAGACGGAGCGAGCGCAGCCTCGCGGTGGACCGCACCGCGACCGTGGCGCTGCTCGCCGCGCAGGCTTTTCTGGTCGCGGTCACGATAGGCCTGCTCAGCATCTACGTCATGGCCACCGACTCGTGCGGCTACCAAAAGTGCGGCGACCCGGCGTGGATCAACCGCGCCATGGTGCTGGGCATCGGCGGCGGCGGCGTTATCTTCGCCGCCGCCCTGTTCGTCGCCGTGCGCCGCCTCGCCCGGCACCGGACCGCCTTCTTCGTGCCGATCATCGGTTGTCTGGCGCAGGTCGCGCTGGCCGCCGGCGCCGTGGCCATGGAGTTTCAGGCCGGCCCCGTCTAGGCGGCGACCCGCCTCGCCCGGCCACACCGCGCTTGCGATCGCCGCTCGCCCAATGGCGACGACCCGCCTCGCCCGGCCACACCGCGCTTGCGATCGCCGCTCGCCCAATGGCGGCGACCCGCCTCGCCCGGCCACACCGCGCTTGCGATCGCCGCTAAAGGGCCAGCGGGGGGATCGCGCTACGGGGCACCGAGGCCTGGACCGGCCCGGCGAAGGCCGGCAGAATCTCGCCGGGCGCGAAGTAGAAGATCAGGTCGTCGTCGGTGATGGCGAAGTTCTGGTAATGCGTCGAATCGTGTCCCGTCGACGGCAAAATGGCTGCGCCCAAAGGGGTCTGACGTTCCAGGTCCCGCTGCACGATCGGGAAGATGCTGTCCAGCGGCGTGGTGCCCGGCGCGAACAGATTGTCGAAGACGATGGGCTGCTTGGTCCCCAGGTTGTAGTTGAAGGCCTTGTACCAGATCGAGGGGTGCGCCCCGCCGAGATCTTGAAAGAACTTGAGCACCACACTGCGGGTGTTGTGCGGCGGCTGACCCGAGGCGCGTTGCTCGGTGGTGGCTTCCAATTGGTAGGGCTGGTCCCGCGACCCGGAACTCTGTGCGACGTTGACGAAGCCGTCCCGGTTCTGCCCGACGTAATCGGCGAGCGCTTGCTCGTCGGGATAGTCGGCGGGGAACACGATGTTCAGCGTGTAGTTGGGGCCGGTCGCGCGCACGCGACACATCTGGCCGTCCTCGACGGTGCCGCCCACGGTGGCGCACGACGGTGGGGCGGCGGCCGCCGGCCAGCCCCACAGGGCCGCCGATGCGAGCACGGCGACCGCTATCAGATAACGCATTCTTCAGTGTCCTTGCAGGTTAGGCGGGGGCTGGGCGCCTGGCAGAGCGATCGCACCAGCCTACCGGGCGCTATCGCGACGGACGGCAGACGAAGGCCGTCGCGCGGCCGGCCCCCCGGGAGCCGATGCGGGTGATGACCACCGATAAGGCCCGGCCGCCGCGCAGCCGCATCCGTCGCCGCAGGGCGTCGGGGTCCACCCGGACACCGCGAACCAGGACCTCCAACGTCCCGCAGTCCAGCGCGGACAGCGCCTGGCGCAGCCGCCGCTCGTCGAACGCCAACTGCTCGAGCACCTCGAACCCCCGGACCGCCGACGGCAACTCATCCCCCGACAGGTAGGCGATGTCGGGGTCGAGTTGCCACAGCCGGTGCCGCGCGCCGTAGTGGCGCACCAGCCCGGCGCGGACCACCGCCCCATCGGGGTCGACGATCCACCGCCCGGCCGGCCGCGCGGGGCAGTCGTCTGGGTCGGCGTCGGTGATCTGCTCGCCGCGATCGAGGACGCTGGCGCGGCGCCGGACGCCGCGCCGGGCCAGTCCGGGAGACCAGAGGCACGCTTCGCGCACAGCGCCGCGGTAGGACGTCACCTCGATTTCGCCGCGGAAGCCGATCCGCTCCAGATCATCGAAATCTATTCCGGGAGAGCACTTTACGACAAGGTCGCGGTCCCGGTAGGTGTCGATCAGGGCGCCGAGCGCCGGCCGGTAATCGTCGAGACGGAAGCGGCGCCGCCCCCCGAGGCGCCGCGCGGGGTCCGCCAGGACGACGGCGTCACGGGTCACCGGAGCCAGCGCGTCGGCGCGGCAGAGCGGGGCCGACTCGCCGAGGTTGTGCCGGGCCATCGCCAGTCGCACCGCGTCGAGGTCGCTGCCGAGCGCCCGCACCCCGAGGGCGCGCAGGGCGGCCACCTCGGTGCCGATCGAGCAGGTGGCGTCGTGCACGACGGATCCGGTCTCGGCGAGCCGCCTGGACCGGTGCAGCGCCACCGGCGCGGCGGTGGCTTGCTGCAGCGCCTCGTCGGTGAACAGCCAGCTCGACGCCGGGTTTCCGGCGCCCAGCCCGCCCAGTTTCTCGGCGGCGCGCCGGCGCAGCAACGTCGTCTCCACCAACACCGCGGCCCGGTCCCCGAATCGGGCGCGCGCCGCGGCGACGTCGGCCACCCGGGTCGCGTCGGTCAGCTCGAGCTCTCCGACCGCCGCCAGGGCGGCGGCACCGGATTCCGATCGCAGGTAACGGACGTCCTCGACGGTGAAGGTGAGGCCGTCACTCAGGAGGGCTTGACCCCGGTGATCATCACGTTGTAGAACCAGCCCTTCGGCGCCACGTGCCGCCACACATTGGCGTCCAGCCAACTCAGCGTCTTCCAGCTGTTGAACGCGAACTTCGCCCAGCCCCAGCCGAGCCGTCCGGGCGGCACCGCACATTCGAACGTCCGCAGCGGCCAGCCCAGCATGGCAGCGGTGAATTCCACTGTGGCCGTTTGCACTTCGGCGGCGCCGGCGTTGCCCGCCATCCGCTCCAGGTCGCCCGGGTCGAAGGTGTGCAGGTCCACGACCGCCTCCAGCGCCGCGGCCCGGGAGGACTCGTCGAGTTCGGCCTGTGGCCGCCGCCAGCCGTCGAGGCCCGGCAGCTTGGTGACGTTGGTCGCGACGCGCCAGGTCAGGGTGGACAGCGTGCGGGCGTAGGTGTCCCCGACGGTGGTCGGCTCGCCGGCGAACACGAACCGCCCGCCCGGGCGCAGCACCCGGACGACCTCCCGAAGCGCCAGCTCGACATCGGGGATGTGGTGCAGCACCGCGTGCCCGACGACCAAGTCAAAGGTGTTGTCCTCGTATGGGATTCCCTCGGCGTCGGCGACCCGGCCGTCGATGTCCAGACCCAGCGCCTGCCCGTTGCGGGTGGCGACCTTTACCATCCCGGGTGACAGATCGGTGACCGATCCACGCCGGGCCACCCCGGACTGGATCAGGTTGAGCAGGAAAAACCCGGTGCCGCAGCCCAATTCGAGGGCGCGGTCGTAGGGCAGCTCGCGCTGCACCTCGGCGGGGACGATGGCGTCGAAGCAGTCCCGGGCGTAGTCCACGCAGCGCTGGTCATACGAGATCGACCACTTCTCGTCGTAGGACTCGGCCTCCCAGTCGTGGTAGAGCACCTGGGCCAGCTTGCTGTCGTGCCGGGCCGCCTCCACCTCTTCGGCCGTGGCATGCGGGTTGGGAACGGCATCGGTCGAACTCGTCGTCATGCAGGGCAGCCTAACGGGCCCCGGGTTCGGAGTCCTCGCCACCGGTCTGACCAGCGGCGAACACGTCGACGTAGCGTCGCCGCTCGGCGGCGACCCGGTCGGCCGGACCCAGCTCGAACACGTCGTTGATGCCCGCTTTCGCCGCGGCCAGCGCGTCTCGCGGGCCGTCGAGGAAGCGGCGAGCCCACCCCGCGGCGGCGTCGTAGACGTCATCGGGGGCCACCATCTCGTCGATCAGGCCCAGCGTCAGCGCCTCCTCGGCATCGAAGAACCGGCCGCTGAACACCAGCTCCTTGGCCCGGCTCGCCCCCGCCGCGCGGGTCAGGCGCGCCATGCCGTCGCCGCCCGGAATGAGGCCGGCCAGGATCTCGGTGGCGCCGAACTTCACGTTGTCGCCGCTGACGCGCCAATCCGCGGCCAGCGCCAGGGTGAGCCCGGCGCCCAGCGCGTAGCCCGTGATCGCGGCCACGGTCGGCTTGGGGATGGCCGCCACGGCGTCGATGGCCCGCTGCCGCGCCCGGGCCGCCGTCTCGGCCTCCGGCGCGCTCAGCGTCCGCAGCTCGGGCATGTCGTCGCCGGCGGAAAATATCTCGTGGCCGCCGAACAGGATTACGGCGGCCACGTCGTCACGCTCCCCCAGCTCGCCTGCCGCGGCCACGATCTCCCGGTAAACCTGGCGGGTCATGGCGTTCGTCGGCGGCCGCGACAGCAGCAGCATGGCCAGGCCGGCGTCCCGGGAGCCGTCGCTGACCACGGTGCTGACGAACTCGCTCAATGCCGCCATCCCATCCCGCCGGCCTCGCGCGCCTGGTGGTAGCGGTCGGAGTCGAAGAACTCGAACACCCAGTTGTCGCCCTGGATCTCCAGGTGCGGCTGCACCGTGACGATCTGCCGTTCGACCGCCAGCACTTCCGCGACGGTCCGGCCCGCCAGCGAATCCAGCTGGGTCCACGTCGGCGGCAGCAGGAAACAGCGCCCGGCGGAGAAGTCCTCGATGGCGGCCTGGGGCGTCGTCCAGCCGGCCCGATCGGATTCGGTGTTCTCGCCGTCGGCGCGCTGCCCGGCCGGCAGGGCCCCGACGAAGAAGTAGGTGTCGTACCGGCGGGTGCGCTCGGCTTCGGGGGTGACCCAGTTGGCCCACGGCCGCAGCAGGTCCGAGCGCAGCTCCAGGTTCTCGCGGCGCAGGAAGTCCGCGAACGACAGCGTCCCGTCGGCGAGTTCGCGGCGGGCGTCGGCGTACACCGAGGCGTCGCCCACGATCCCATCCGGGTCGCCCGCCGGCCCGGCGAACAGCACCCCCGACTCCTCGAAAGTCTCCCGGGCAGCGGCGCACACCAGCGCCTCGGCCAGGTCGGGTTCGATGCCGAAGCGCTCCGCCCACCACTGCGGCGGTGGGCCGGCCCAGGCGATATCGGCGTTGCGGTCGCGATCGTCGACGCCGCCGCCGGGGAACACCATCGTGCCCGCGGCGAACTCCATCTTGGCGTGGCGGCGCATCAGGAAGACGGCTAGCCCGGTTTCCAATCCGTCCGGATCGTCGCGGATCAGCATCACGGTCGCCGCCGGCCTCGGGACGAGCGGGGCCTCTTCGGTCGGTGACGTCATAGCGGCCTCCGGTGGGCTGCGCGGGAGCGGACGCGGCGGGCGAAATAGCGGCCGTCGGCGACGTCGAGCGCGATCGACTGGCCGAAGGCGGTGGACAGGTTCTCGGCGGTGAGCACGTCGGTCAGCAACCCGGCCGCGACCACCCTTCCCTCGGACAGCAGCATGCAGTGGCTGAAGCCGGGCGGGATCTCCTCGACGTGGTGGGTGACCAGCACCAGAGCCGGGGCCTCGGGATCGGCCGCCAGGTCGGCCAGCCGCGCCACCAGCTCCTCGCGGCCACCCAGGTCCAGCCCGGCGGCGGGTTCGTCGAGCAACAACAGCTCCGGGTCGGTCATCAGCGCGCGGGCGATCAATACCCGCTTGCGCTCGCCCTCAGACAATGTTCCGTAGCTACGGTCCGCGAGGTGCTCGGCGCCCAGGCTCTCCAGCATGTCGACGGCCCGGCGGTAGTCGACGTCCTCGTAACGCTCGCGCCACCGGCCCAGCACCGCGTAACCGGCTGAGACGACCAGGTCGCGCACTACCTCGTCGGTGGGCACTCGCTGCGCCAGGGCCGAGGAGCTGAGGCCGATCCGGGAGCGCAGCTCCGACACGTCCACCCGGCCCAGCCGCTCGCCGAGCACGAAGGCGACTCCCGACGACGGGTGCTCGGCCGCGGCCGCGATCCGCAGCAGCGACGTCTTGCCGGCCCCGTTGGGGCCCACGATGACCCAGCGCTCGTCGAGCTCGACCGCCCAATCCACCGGTCCGACGAGGCTGTGACCGCCGCGGCGCAGCGACACATTCCTGAAATCGATCAGCAGATCGGGGTCGGCTGCCTCGATCGTTTGGTCGGCTCCACCCTCGGATTCTTGCGAATCCTCGGATTTCACCTCCCGGCTTCCGTTTTCGGGCACTCGCTCATCGTGCCGTACCGCGGCCGTCCGACACCTGCCGGGTCGCCGCTCCGGCGGCCAGACGGAAAATCGCACGAAAGTGGCTGAGATCATGCGATTTTCTGACTGCTCGCGGCGACGCCGAGTTTGATGCGACCGCTACGCCTCGGGCGGGATCTCCACCCGGCGGACCTCGCCCGTCACCGCATCGGCGGCCTCGATTTCGCCGCGCGTCACGCCCAGCAGAAACAGCACCGTGTCAAGGTAGGGGTGGCTCAGCGAGGCGTCGGCCACCTCACGCAGTGCCGGCTTGGCGTTGAACGCCACACCCAGCCCGGCCGCGGCCAGCATGTCGATGTCGTTGGCGCCGTCGCCCACGGCTACCGTCTGCGCCATCGGCACCCCGGCCCGCTCCGCGAAGTCGCGCAACGCCGTAGCCTTGCCGGCGCGGTCGACGATCGGTCCGACGACCCGCCCGGTGAGCTTGCCGTCGACGATCTCCAGCTCGTTGGCGGCCACGTAGTCCAGCATCAGCTCCTCGGCCAACGGCTCGATGATCCCCCGGAAGCCACCGGAAACCACACCGCAGTGAAAACCCAAGCGCCGCAACGTCCGCAGCGTGGTCCGGGCGCCGGGCATCAGCTCCAGTTGCTCGGCGACCTCGTCGATCACGCTGGCGGGCAGGCCCGCCAGGGTTGCCACTCGCTGTTCGAGCGACTGCGCGAAGTCCAGCTCCCCCCGCATGGCCGCTTCGGTGATGGCGGCGACCTTGCCCTCGGCGCCCGCGCGGGCGGCCAGCATCTCGATGACCTCGCCCTGCACCAGCGTCGAGTCCACGTCGAACACGATCAGCCGCTTGGCCCGCCGCTCCAGGGTGTAGTCCTCGACCGCCACGTCCACCCGCTCCTCGGCCGACACCTGGTTCAGCGTCGTCCGCAGCGCGGCGTCGGATCCCGGCGGCACCGAGACCCGCAGCTCGAGGCCGGTCACCGGGTAGTCGGAGACACCGCGGATGAGGTCGATGTTCACCCCCAGGCCGGCCACCGCCCGGGCCACCGCGCCGAACGCGCCGGCGGTGATGGGCCGGCCCAGCACGAAGATGGTGTGGGTCGAGGGGTCCCGGATGATCGGCACGTCGTCACTGCGCTCGATGCTGACGTCGAGGCCCACCCCGCGGATGGCCGACTCGACGTCACTGCGCAGGTCGGGGCCGTCGGCGACGTCGGCCGGACAGCACACCAGCACGCCCAGGGTCAGGCGATGCCGAATCACCACCTGTTCGACGTTGAGCAGCTCGACGCCGTGCCGGGAGAGCGCCTCGAACAGGGCCGACGTGACGCCCGGTTGATCCACTCCGGTGACGGTGATCAGCACCGACACCTTCGGTGGTGCATTCACCTGCGGCTACCGCCGCTACTGGTCAGGAGTCGAGCGATCGGCTTCGGTCCGCGGACCGAACCCCTTCGGGGATTCCAGCGCCGTGGCGTGGCGTCCCACGTGCGCCTCGGCGCGCAGCCGCTCCACCATGTGCGGGTAGTGCAGCTCGAAAGCCGGGCGCTCCGAACGGATTCGGGGCAACTCGGTGAAGTTGTGCCGAGGCGGCGGGCAGCTGGTCGCCCACTCCAGGGAGTTGCCGTAACCCCACGGGTCGTCGACGGTCACGACCTCGCCGTAGCGCCAGCTCTTGAAGACGTTCCAGACGAACGGGAACATCGACGCGCCCAGGATGAACGCACCGACCGTCGAGACGATGTTGTACGGCTGGAAGCCGTCCGAGGGCAGGTAGTCGGCGTAGCGGCGCGGCATACCCATGTCACCCAGCCAGTGCTGCACCAGGAAGGTGGTGTGGAAGCCGATGAACGTCAACCAGAAGTGCAGCTTGCCCAGCCGCTCGTCGAGCAGTCGGCCGGTCATCTTCGGGAACCAGAAGTAGACGCCGGCGAACGTGGCGAACACGATCGTGCCGAACAGCACGTAGTGGAAGTGCGCGACAACGAAGTAGGTGTCGGTGACGTGGAAGTCCAGCGGAGGGCTGGCCAGCATGACGCCGGTCAGGCCGCCCAGCAGGAAGGTCACCAGGAAGCCCACCGAGAACAGCATCGGGGTCTCGAAGGTGATCTGCCCCTTCCACATCGTGCCGATCCAGTTGAAGAACTTGATCCCGGTCGGCACCGCGATCAGATACGTCATGAACGAAAAGAACGGCAGCAGAACGGCTCCGGTGGCGAACATGTGGTGCGCCCACACCGCGACCGACAGCGCCGCGATCGAGAGCGTCGCGTAAACCAGCGTGGTGTAGCCGAAGACGGGCTTGCGCGAGAACACCGGGATGATCTCGGTGATGATCCCGAAGAACGGCAGCGCGATGATGTACACCTCGGGATGGCCGAAGAACCAGAACAGGTGCTGCCACAGCAGGACCCCGCCGTTGGCCGCGTCGTAGACGTGGGCCCCCAGATGTCGATCGGCAGCCAGCCCGAACAGCGCGGCGGTCAGGATCGGGAACGCGATCAGGATCAGGATCGACGTCACCATGATGTTCCAGGTGAAGATCGGCATCCGGAACATCGTCATACCGGGCGCGCGCATGCACACCACGGTGGTGATCATGTTGACCGCGCCCAGGATGGTGCCCAGACCGGCGACGATCAGGCCGGTGATCCACAGGTCGCCGCCGGCGCCCGGAGAGTGGACGGCGTCGGAGAGCGGCGTGTAGGCCGTCCAGCCGAAGTCGGCCGCGCCACCGGGGACGATGAAGCCGGCCGACGCGGTCAGACCGCCGAAGAGGAACAGCCAGAACGAGAAGGCGTTCAGCCGCGGGAACGCCACGTCGGGCGCGCCGATCTGCAGCGGCAGGACCAGGTTGGCGAACCCGAACACGACCGGCGTCGCATACAGCAGCAGCATGATCGTGCCGTGCATGGTGAACAGCTGGTTGTACTGCTCATTGGACAGGAACTGCAGCCCCGGAGCGGCCAGCTCGGTGCGCATCAACAGGGCCATCAGTCCGCCGATGAAGAAGAAGACGAAGCAGGTGACCGTGTACATGATGCCGATCATCTTGTGATCGGTGGTCGTGATCAGTTTGTAGACGAGGTTCCCTTTGGGACCGGTCCGGTCCGGGTACGGGCGAACGGCCTCGAGTTCTCCCAAGGGGGGCGCTTCGGCTGTCAACAGCTTCTCCAAACAGTTAGGACAGGGGCCCAAAAAACAGAGCTGACACGAATCTTAACCGTCGATCATGCCGACGTCAGGGCTGGTCCTACAAACTGTCGTAAACAGCTCGGCGGTGCGGCGTGTCGTTTCGGCCTGCCGGGCGCGGAGCCCGCGGATGTTAGCGTCTGACGCGTGCTTTTCGGCGTGACCAGAACCGCTTTCCTGCCGTCGGTCGCCGCGCTGGCGACGGCGGTCGCCGTCACGTGCGGCGGCTGCGGATCCGGCAAGCCCGCCACCTCGGCGACGACCCCCGCCCTGGTCACCCCCACCACGCAGATCGCCGGCGCCGGGGTGCTCGGCAACGACCGCCGACCGGACGATTCGTGCGCGCGGGACGCCGCCGCGGCGGATCCCGGGCCGAAGACGCGACAGGCCCACAACGCGGCCGGCGTCACACCGGACGTGGTGCAGGTCCCGGCGGAGCCGCAGCGCATCGTGGTGCTCTCCGGCGACCAGCTGGACGCCCTGTGTGCGCTCGGCCTGCAGTCGCGGGTGGTCGCCGCCGCCCTGCCGGACGGCTCCTCGAGCCAGCCCGCCTACCTGGGCGCCGCGGTGCGCGGCGTGCCCGGCGTCGGGACCCGCAACAATCCGGACCTCGCCGGGATCGCGGCACAACACCCCGACCTCATCCTGGGATCACAGGGGTTGACGCCCAAGTTGTATCCGCAGCTCGCCGCGATCGCCCCCACGGTGTTCACCGCGGCGCCCGGCGCCGCGTGGCAGGACAACCTGCGCGGCGTGGGCGGCGCGACGTCGCGCGGCGGCGCGGTGGACGCGCTGCTCAACGGCTTTTCGCAGCGGGCGAGCGACATCGGCGCCAGGCATGACGCCTCCCATTTCCAGGCGTCCGTCGTGCAGCTGACCACCGACAAGATCCGCGTCTACGGCACCAACAACTTCCCGGCCAGCGTCCTCGGCGCGGTCGGGGTCGACCGGCCGGCCGCCCAACGGTTCACCGACAAGCCGTACATCGAGATCGGCGCCACCGATGACGACCTGGCCAAGAACCCGGACCTGTCCGCCGCCGACGCCGACGTCGTCTACGTGTCGTGTGCGTCACCGGCGGCCGCCCAGCGCGCCGCCACCGTGCTGGACAGCAATCCATGGCGCAAGCTGTCCGCCAATCACGACAACCGCGTCTACGTCGTCAACGACGAGGTCTGGCAGACCGGCGAGGGCCTGATCGCCGCCCGCGGCATCGTCGACGACCTGCGGCTGGTGAACGCCCCGATCAACTAGGGGCCACCGCCAAGTGGCCGCAAAATATTACCTTAGCTAAACTTCTTCAGGACGCATCGAAATCGAAGAGGGATAGCAATGAGCACTGTTTCGGCTTACGCCGCCGCGTCGGCAACCGAACCGTTGACCAAGACCACCATCACCCGCCGCGACCCCGGCCCGCACGACGTGGCGATAGACATCAAATTCGCCGGCATCTGCCACTCGGACATCCACACCGTCAGGGGCGAGTGGGGCGAGCCGCACTACCCGCTGGTCGTCGGCCACGAGATCGCCGGCGTAGTGACCGCCGTCGGCCCCGAAGTCACCAAGCACAAGGTCGGCGACCGCGTCGGCGTGGGCTGCATGGTGGGCTCGTGCCGCGAATGCCGCAGCTGCCGGGCCGGGCTCGAGCAGTACTGCGAACGGGGCATGATCGGCACCTACAACGCCATCGACCGGGACGGCACCGTCACGCAGGGCGGCTACAGCCAGGCGATCGTCGTCGACGAAAACTACGTCCTACACATCCCCGACTCTCTGCCGCTGGACAAGGCGGCGCCGCTGCTGTGCGCCGGCATCACGCTGTTCTCGCCGCTGCGCCACTGGAAGGCCGGCGAGGGCACCCGGCTGGCGATCATCGGCCTGGGCGGGCTGGGACACATGGGCGTCAAACTGGGGGCCGCGATGGGCGCCCACGTGACCGTGTTGTCGCAGTCGCTGAAGAAGATGGAGGACGGGCTGCGCCTGGGCGCCAGCGAGTACTACGCCACCGCCGATCGCGAAACGTTCCGTAAGTTGCGCGGCAGCTTCGACCTGATCCTCAACACCGTCTCGGCCAACCTGAACCTGGCCGACTATCTGAAGCTGCTCGGCGTCGACGGCACCCTCGTCGAACTCGGCATCCCCGAACACCCCATGGAGGTGCCGGCGTTCGCACTCGCGTTGGCGCGCCGCAGCCTCTCCGGGTCGAACATCGGCGGGATCGCCGAAACCCAGGAGATGCTGGACTTCTGCGCCGAACACGATGTGACGCCCGAAATCGAGCTGATCGAGCCGGATTACATCAACGAGGCGTACGAGCGGGTGCTGGCGAGCGACGTTCGCTACCGCTTCGTCATCGACATCTCGAAGCTATGACGCGACCTCCGACGGCGTGCCGGGTGCGCAGTCACGGGCGATGACCTCGGCCGCCTCAGCGTGCTCGTCGTCGGGAACGACCTCGCTGACGTCGATGCCGGCCAGCGGCCATCCGGCGGCGGCCAACGTGGCGGCCACCCGGATGACATTTTCCTTGCCGGCGTCGAACTGCGTCATGTCCGAGATGAATTCGGCGATCTCGTCGCGATCGATCGGATGATCGATCGTCTCCGGTGACCCTTCCTTGGCGGTGATGTGGCGCACCACCTCGCGAATCTGGTCTTCGGTGAGCGGTGTGCTGCGGAGCAGGGCCATCAGTGGCACGCGGTCCGGGCCGGGAACGCCGTTCGGGTAGCCGACCTGCAGCCAGCGAATCACTGAACGGCAGAAGTGGTGGCGGTGATCCTTCTCAGCGGAGGCGGGTTTCGTCACCAGAACAGTGTCGGGCAGGGGCAGCACCGGCGCTAGCGAGCCGTCCCGGGATCCCCACTATTCACAAGCCGTTCATGGCCCGAACATCTGCACGTCGGGCACGGCGCCTGCGGTTCAAGACCAGGTTTTGTCGGCGGCCCTCCCTACGATCGAGTCGTGCTCACCGCACTCGTCGTGCTTCCACTCGCCTGCGGGCTGTTCGTCGGCGTGGTCGAGCACAGTCCCGGGATGGGGTTCCAGGCCTTCTACCTGATGGTGCTGCTCGAGGTGCTCGTCGGCTGGTCAACCAAGCGCCGATGGCCGCGCGGCGGGCGCGCCGACGCCACCCTGCGGGCGATCGACGCCATGGACGGCGTCGAGTTCGAGGGCTACGTGGCCGCCCGCCTGCGTCGGGCGGGCTGGCGGGTGACCTTGACCCCGCCGGTCGGGGACTACGGCGTCGACCTGATCGCCGAACAGGACGGCCACTCGGTGGCGGTCCAGTGCAAGCGCTACGGCAAATCGGTGGGTGTCGCGGCCGTCCAGCAGGTGGTTTCCGGCGCCCGCCACCATGGGTGCGCGCGGAGCATCGTGGTGAGCAATCAGGAATTCACCAGGGCCGCAAAGCAGTTGGCGCACACCCATGGCTGCCAGCTGATCGGCCGCAAGGTTCTGCAGGCGTGGGTGCCGCCACCCGCGGGCAGCGCGAAGAACGTGGCGGGAAGAAAATCGGCCCAGCCGGTGTCTGAACAGTAGATCGGGCCGGCCCCAGTCCCTCCCCCCCGACGGTGCGGCCGGCCCGATTCTCAATCTTTTAGAAGTCCCAGTCCTCGTCCTCGGTGACGACGGCCTTGCCGATCACGTAGGACGAGCCCGAGCCGGAGAAGAAGTCGTGGTTCTTCTCCGGTAGCCAGCTCTGGGCCCCAGAGTCGGTGTGAGCAGGCCAAAGGGTGTCCTAGTAGTTCGCCTGAATTATCTGTAACTGTGGGCAGATTGTGGGCACACTATGGGAGCCGCGCAGCGTGTCATAGGCCGAATCCGACCAGCGCGGAGGCTGGCGACGACCGGGGGTGAACGTTGCGCTGCCCGGTTCGGCACGGCGGCATTAGGAGAGTCATTGGGCTACCGGCCACACCGGGCAGACACTAACTTCGACGCCAGTAGCGGCGCGGGGGTTCCACCTTTATTCACGCGGGCATCGGGTTTGGGATGGCGTGGAAGTTGTGATTTGCTCGGCGGGAACTTTGAGCCGCGGGGAGCCGTTGGGCATCCAGCCGATCAATTAATGCCCTCAGGAGACCCGTTATGAGCACCGACGCCGACGAAGCCGACAAGGAGTATCTCGTCACCATCGTGACTTCCGGTGGTGAGACTTCGACCACGCGGCACTTCTCCTCCGACGAGCTTGACCAGCAGTTCGGCAAGGTCTTGGCAGATCTGGGACTTACGATTCGGGATGGTGGTCTCGCAACTCTGGCGGGCGGTGCCGACGACATCGAACAGGTCACCGTTAAGCGCGTGAACTGACGGCTCAGCACCCACTACGCCGTGGGGCGGCGGCGGTCACCCTGTGCCCGGACGGGAAAGGGGAACATCTGTGCCGAACGACGGGTGGCGGATCATCATCGACGATGGCGACGGCCTGCGCGCGGTCTGCAAGATCTTGCCGCTTAGCGACGGCGGCTATTCCGTGCTCGCTCCCTATCACGCCGCCCGAAATGGTTGGCTTTACAAGCATAAAGTGGATTATTCGAAAGAGGAAATATCGCTCGAAATCTCTGAGATGCAGCATTTCGAAGCGAGCGACCGGGTTAAGCTGTCACACCATTGGGATGGCTTTGTGCAATTCTCCGGCGTGAATTCGCAGAAAATAATATCTGGACGCAACCCACTCACCGGCGAGCCTAGAGGCTTGGCGATTATGAGTGCGCCGATGTGGAGGCCAATCACGAGCGGACCAACCTTCGGTGTGCTTCTTTGGGGACCGACCGACTTTAAGCAAGTAGAGGACACACGCGCGACAGACATCATCTTCCACGCGAACGAAATCTATTACGAGCGTTCGGCGCCCTACAACTTCAACGCATATCACGTGGAAGGCTGGGTTTTTGGGGCACCCTTGTGGGATGGCGTTCGCGGAAGTGGAAATGACCTACGGCTTGCAAGGCATTTTCCGCAGAAACACCGGGCGCCATGCGCGTACCTAGAGTTTCGGGTTCTCCCTATCCCGACCGAAGACAGCGATCTTTTCCTAGGAGTAAGGGTTACCAGGATGGCGGTGAATCCTTCTTCGCCCTCAGGCTTTGTTTTGGGAGGGCCGAGCGACCTTCGGGTGAGTCAGCAAGTCGCGGAGACCATCAAAGCGTCGTACCCCAAGGACCCCGAGGTTGCCGATCTTGACCCAGGCTCTCTCGACTATGTGCCTGAGGAACCGGAAACTGGTCAGCGGGGGTAAAAATCGGCAAGTGCGAAGAATGCCGCGCGTCGACCGCCGGGGGGCCGTCCCCCACCCCCCGTGTTCACCATTTTCGGCCGTGACGCGTCGGCATCTCCCGCTGCCGCTTGCGATTACGGTTCAAGTTGCAGGCCCAATGCGCTGCCCTGACCTCGCCGCGGTTGTGCCCACCCTTGGCGACCTCGATCACATGATCGGCAGTGAAACTCATCGGGTGCGGCCATTTGAGGTCGAGGTCGATGGGCTTGCCACAGCACCAACACGGCGCGCCCTCGCGTAGCAGGCGAGTGCGACGGCGCTGGTATCCGCGATCAGATGTCCTCGACGTCGTCAGGACCCCGGCCCGGCGATGGTGAATTTGCCGCAGCGATTGGGCCTTACCAAATTTTGGCCGATCCTCCACGTGGCCCGGACTGCCACCGAGTCGCTGCTGAAATACTGGTGTTCCGAGGTGCTGACCATGAGGTTGCCGTACGCCGACACGATGGCTGATCGGTCGATGACCATGCCGGTGTAGGCGGGCAGCGCGACGTTGACGACCACCGGCAACGACAGTAACAACGCCTGGGCGTCGGTGGTACCGGCCCCGATCAGGCTGCTGTTGTAGTCGGCAGCGGTCTTCAATTTCCTGAATTCGGCCCACGCTGTCGGGCTGAGCAGCACGTGCGTGGGTGTACTCAGGTTGGTTTGCAGTTGAGCGACCAGGTCAATCAGGGCATCGAGGCTTCCTGAAACCTCTTCGCCTTCAACAACGTTGGCGACGTTCAGGACGCCGGTGGACGGTCCGAGTGCGGGCGGCGTGGGCGCGACCTGTTGCATGAAGGCAAGATCGGCGCGGCGAGTGACTGCACGCGCCACCGACTGCGCCAACTGGTCAGCCGTGTCGGGCTGCGACCACTGTTCCCGGCTGAGCCGAACCAACTGGCTGACCTTGCCGGTGGCGACCAGCGTCTCGGCCAGATCCGGCTCCGATTCTGGAATCTCGGTACCCTCCGCGGCGAATTCGGCGGTGGCGTCATCGACGTAGCCGCAGCGGACGACCGGCTGGTCACCTTCGACCTGACCCGCGTATGTGCTGCACGCAATGATCAGCGCCTCCGGGATGATGTCGACCGGCGAGAAAGTAAAGTAGTCAGGCCGCCAGGCAGCGGCACTCGTGCTGGTTTTTGCGGTAAATGCCATGACGAACGTCTCTCTGTGGCAACGGTTTTCAGCCGTGTTGAACTGGGGAGAAGTTCACGGCTGGCACCGGGCCATCACCGAGTCGCCACCTGGGCGGATCGTTGCCGCCGGGCCTGGCACCTGGCCAAGTAGTCCTGCGACTGTGCCGGGAATTTTACTCCCCCGTTACTCCCGCTTGGGCGCGAACGCCGCGCGCCAATCGTTTCGGGGCGGCTGGGATTGGAGGACGCCGCTCTTGAAGCCGCCGACCGGCCTGCTGGGTTTGGCAATGCCAAGCGTGTTACGCGCCGCTTCGACGGCCTGGCGAACCTTGGCGGTATCGACGGCACCGGAGTCGTCCAGCAGATCCCCGACCTGGGTCCCAGCGGCCCACACGGCGGCCTCTTTGAGGCCCATGCTGGTCACTATTGCACCGACCTGCTGGCGACGCATAACGTCGAGTTGGGCGGCCAGGGCGTCACGTTGCTGTTCAGTTTCCCGAAGCTTGACCCGCCACTTAGCGGCCTCCCTGTTGGCGCTGCCCGAGTCCGTCTCGGTGCTGTGCTCGTCGTCCGCCGCCGCCTGGTCGGGCTGCTCGACGGTCTGCTCGTCAGCCGGGGTGACTTCGGTCGTTGGTTGTTCAGTCGTCATGGGGGTTACCTCCGTTTCCGATTGAGCGCGGGTCGGTGCGCAGGCTGGCCAACTTGGTGGACTTGGCGTGCAGTTCGTCGGTCACCCGCACCGCGAGCGAGGGCGTCATCACGAAACAAAAAGGGTTGGAATGCTTCACGTGCAGCACCAAATACATGACATCGCAGCCGGTTTCGGCGACATAGCCGAAGCCGACGTCGATGCGCTCAGGGCTGATGACCGCCGCGCCGGTCGGGATACGAGGCACGAGCTGGTCGGGGGAATCGGTCATAATAGTTGCCCTCCTTGGGGATTGAACAAAACGAGGTACACGCCTGCCGGGGTTCCGGCCAGACATGTCCGGTAGCCGGTGTCATCGGGCAGCCACAGGTGCGAGTGCACGCCGCGGCAGTACGGGCACTTGACCCGTACGACCACGTAGTGCCGCCGGTTTCGCAGGCGACCACCGGCGCGCGGAGTCTCATTCGTCGCCGCTTTCCACGCGGGTAATCCATGCGCGATGGCACTCATCGCACCGTGGTCGTCCGGGCGAATACGGGCGCGCCCGGCAGTCGACGCATAGGCCCGCGCGGTAGGCGGCATTGCCCTCGACGCCGGTGGTGGGGCGGGCCGCCGGAAGCCGCCTCTCCTCGGCGATGATCGGGACATTCGGGAACACCGCTTCCCCT
>NZ_LZJA01000086.1:0-10754 GCF_001666785.1 Mycobacterium sp. E3305
CCAAGGCCGCCGATTCCGCCGGCGAGGCCGGCGACATCCAGTGGAATTTCGAGAAGTTCCTGATCGCACCCGACGGTCAGGTGGTGCAGCGGTTCCGGCCCCGCACCGCGCCCGACGCCCCCGAGGTCATCAGCGCCATCGAGGCGGTGCTGGCGCGCTAGGCGGGCCAGGCAGATCGGCTTCGCCTGCGGGCCTGGCCGGACGTGAAACCACGGACCACCGTCGGGTCAGATCGGTCTGCGATCGAGGGGCAACTCGACGGCGCGTGCGACTGCGGTCAGGCCGGCTTGCTGGGAGCCATTCGTCGGCCGGCCGACGCCAGAGCGGTCAGTGCGTCGACGTCACGGGTCAGCTGTTGGTACAGCACAGCAGGTCCCAGCCATCTGCCCAACAGTCTGCGGAGTGCCACCGGGTCAGATTGTCGCTCGGGAGGGTCGAGCAGAACCGATTGCAATGTGCGCACAGCGACTTCGATGAGATCGTCGATCGCAGCGTGATCAAAGCCGTGAGCTTCCCAGTCGACGTCATATCGTCGAAACATCTCTCGTCCGAGGCTAATTGCGGCGCCGACGGTAGACGGGGCCGACGCGCCACCGGGTAGCCGGGTCACCATGACGCGCGCCATCAGCGGGTCGCCGGCGAACTCCTCGGCGGTGAATGCCACCCCTTCGACGAGGGCCGCGGCCGGATTCGTCCAGCCACGCAGGTGGTTGGCCAGACGATCGAGAAAGCCGTTGGCAGCCCGCATTTGGCTGCCGATGAGTAGCGCTTCGGCGCTGGGAAAATAGCGGTAGACGGTCTGCCGACTCACTCCCAGAATCCGGGCGAGATCGCTGATGCGAACGGCGGCCGATCCGCCTTCCGCCACCACGGAGTCAACCGCGTCGAGGATCCTGTTGACCGCCTCCTCGTCGGAGGAGGGCGTTTGACCCGACCACCCATGACTACGCACAGAAAATCCCCATCTGCCGCTCCAGCCCTATGTGGCGTGACAATCTACGACTGAACGTATGGCGAGATCCGGCCGCACGTCAAGTGCGACCAGGCGTGTCGAATGGATTAGGGCGCTGTCAAACAGACTTAGCGGCGTACGGCGGCACCCTCCCCTGCCGAAAGGCGCTTAGACGTAACATCTTGACGAATTCCGTCTTGTCATCTGGCGTCGCGTCTGTTGTGATACCGGGAGGAAGCGCGGAGTTTCCCCTGCAGCGGGAGGACGGCCATGACCACAAGCCAGGCCAGCGACATTCGCTACGACCCGTACGATATGGGGCTTCTCGCCGATCCCTATCCCGTGTTCCGGCGGCTCCGCGAGGAGGCGCCGCTGTACTACAACGAGCAGTACGACTTCTACGCGCTCAGTCGTTTCGACGATGTGAGTCGTGCGCTTGTGGACACCGGCACCTTCAGTTCAGCGCGCGGAATGATCCTCGAAGTGATCAAGGCCAACATCGAGATATCGCCTGGCATCATCGTTTTCGAAGACCCACCGGTTCACGACGTTCACCGAAAGCTGCTCGCGCGGATCTTCACCCCTCGCAAGGTCGCAGAACTCGAGGGCAAAATTCGAGCGTTTTGCGCACAGTGCCTGGATCCCCTCGTCGGCACTGGACGATTCGACTTCATCGCCGATCTCGGCGCCCAGATGCCGATGAGGGTCATCGGGATGCTGGTCGGCATCCCCGAGCAGGACCAGGAGCGCGTCCGGGATCGCTCGAATGCGTCGTTGCTCACCGAGGCCGGCCAGCCCATGACCCTGGCCAAGGGCATCAACCCCGACGAGGCTTACGACGAGCTATTCGCCGCCTATCTCGACTGGCGCGTCGAACACCCCTCCGACGACATCATGACAGAGCTCCTCAACGTCGAATTCGATGACGAGACTGGGGTTCGCCGACGGCTGACCCGCGAGGAAATCCTGCTCTATATCGGGCTCATCGCTGCCGCGGGCAACGAGACGACGACCCGGCTGCTCGGCTGGGCGGGAAAAGTTCTTGCCGACCATCCCGGCCAGCGGCGCGAAATCGCGGCTGATCCTCACTTGATTCCGCAGGCGATAGAGGAGCTGCTGCGCTACGAACCTCCCGTACCGCACCTGGCCCGCTACGTCACTCGCGACACCGACTGGTACGGCCACACGGTGCCCGAGGGCAGCGTCATGATGCCGCTGATCGCCTCGGCCTGCCGTGACCATCGCCAATTCCCGCCCGACGGCGACCTCTTCGACATCCATCGCCAGCCGCGTCAGCATCTGGCATTCAGCGTGGGAGCCCACTTCTGCCTTGGAGCCGCGCTGGCCAGGCTGGAGGGGCGGGTGGCGCTCGAGGAAATCCTCAAGCGCTTCCCCGAATGGAACATCGACACCGACAACGCGCGCCTATCGTCCGCCTCGGCCGTCCGCGGCTGGGAATCGATGCCGGCGTTCGTCTCATAGCCGGTGGGCGATCGAATTCGCAGATCGTCGCGAACCGCGGTCAATGAGGACCGAGTCCTCGCGTCAGCGTGTCGATAAGCCCGTCGTACCGGTCGAGCGTTTCGCTCACGGGTGTTGTCGCGCTGAGTATTCGATAAAGGATTGCTCCGATCAGCGCGTCGGCGACAGCCTCAACGTCGGCGCCGGCCTGAATCTGACCCTGAGAGATCCCTTTTCGCAACCGGTCCTGCACCGCGTGGTGGATGCGACCGGTGAGTTGCCGGTAGAGGCTGTCTCGGTCGTCGAGATTTTCGGCAGCCGCCGCGGCGAGTGCTCGGATGAGCGCGGCATTTTCCGACGCGGCTGTGCGTGCGGCGTATTCGCGCATCCACGTTCGTAGATCATCGACGCAATCGCCGGTGTCGGGTAGCGCGAAGTCAGCCGGGGGGTACTGCTGCATGACGGCTTCGGCCACCAAGGGCGCTTTCGACGGCCAGCGCCGATACACCGTCTGCATGCCGACCCCCGCCGCTGCGGCCACCTTGTCCATCGATATCCCGGCGTAGCCGACGTCAACGAGCAGCGAGCGCGTCGCCGCCAGGATCGCCTCGTGCGCGGCGGCGCTTCGCGGTCGGCCTCGGCGAGGTTGGCTCACCACACGACCCTAAGCCCGCCGCCCTTTACACCGGCGGCACCGTGTGACACTATTTACGAGAATAATATTCTCGAAATTCGATCGCTTCGACTGCCCGGTGGAGGTGCCGATGCGTGACGTGTGCGTCGTCACCGGGGGCGCGGGAGGCATGGGGCTCGCAGCCGCGAAACTCCTGGGACGAGACCACTCGATCGTGCTCTGCGATGTTAGTCGCGACGGTCTCGACGCGGCGGCGAAGGAACTGGAAGCCAGTGGCGTCGAGTGCAAGACCTCCGTCGTCGACATCACCGATGACCAGTCCGTCGCCGAGTTGGTCAGCCAGGCAATGGGATTCGGCGTCGTCAGATCGGTCGTTCACGCCGCGGGCGTGAGCCCCAGCATGGGTTCGGCGGAATTCATCGTGCGCATCAACGCCCTGGGCACGCTCAACGTGAACGAGGCGTTCTACCCGACCGTCGAGGACGGATTCGCGATCGTCAACGTCGCGTCGGTCGCGGCGCACATGTTTCCCCGGGTCATGGTCCCCCGCCGTCATTTCAAGCACGCGCTACGCGACCCCGATGCCTTCATGAAGAAGATGACCTCCGCCTGCAATATCGCCCCGGCCGCCATGCGGCCGGGGTTCGCCTATTCGATCAGCAAGAATTTCGTTACGTGGTACTGCTCCTCGCAGGCCGCCAGGTTCGGCCGTCGCGGTGGACGAATCGTCTCGGTGTCGCCGGGCACCATCGACACCGCCATGGGCAGGCTCGAGGAACGAACCGGCTCGGGAGCGCTCGCCGAGCGGTCCGCGCTGCGGCGCATCGGCGAGCCAAGGGAGGTTGCCGAACTGCTGGCGTTCTGCGCAAGCGACAGAGCCAGCTATCTCACCGGCATCGACATCGTCTGCGACGGTGGCGTTCTGGCAGCCTTGACACCGAGAGCCAAACTCGCCACAGCCCGTCAAGCCCTCGCAACCCTCTTCGGCCCGAAGAGGAGCGGAAACCGTTGACCGTCATCAAGATTCGGCGTCGACAGAACCGACCCGTGCACGCGGCCGCCGGGATCTGCGCCGGGTTGGCACACTTCCTGGCCCCGAGCGTGTTCGAGCCGTTCAACCGCCTCGCATTTCCCCGGCACGCGCGTGCCTTCACCTACATCAACGGTGGCATCGAAACGACGCTCGGAATCCTGGCGGCCATTCCCCGCACTCGACTACACGCGTACACCCTGGGGGTGTGCTACCTCGCCTACCTCACAACCTGCATCGTCGCGACCCAGGTTCGATCGCGGCGGTTCAGCGGTCGCGATAGCGGCGCGATCGGATAGGCCAGCATGGCCGCGAAGCAGACCATTCAAGGAGCAGCAGAAGGCGCCCGACTGCTTGGCCATGCCGTGCGGATGAATGTCGCTGCCGCCGTCCGCACCCGCGGCCGCGGCCGCGCCGGGTGGACCGGCGCGGTCAACACCGACTACGACCCGCAAGACCCCGCCACCGCCGCGGACCCGTACGACGCGTACCGCGCCCTGCACCGAAGCGGCCGCGTGCACTACAACCCCCGGCGCGCCACCTTCATCGTCAGCCGCCTCGACGACGTGCGGGCCGCGCTGCGCGACACCGACCGGGTCACCAGCACCCAGGGGGTCACGCGCGTGCGCATGTCCGCTCCGCTGGCGGTGCTCACCGACGGTGAGGAACACACCCGGCTGCGCAAACAAGTCCAGCCGGGATTCAGCAAGGGAGCGATGAGGTCCTGGCAGGAGATGACCGAAAAACTGGCCATCGACCTCGTCACCGAAGTGATGGACGACCCCGGCTGTGATGTCGTGCAGCGCTTGGCCATACCGATGCCTATACGCCTGATCGCCCAGATCCTCGGAGTGCCCGACTCAGACGCCGGCGACTTCCGCCGCTGGTCCGAACGCGCGGTGGGAGTCATGGAGCTGAGGCCCACTTTCGCGGGTGTCGTCGACGCGGCCAAGTCGGCAACGGGGATGGTGGCGTTGTGGCGTTATTTCACAGCGCAATTCGCTGCGGGTGGACTCAAGGGATCGACCACCGTGCTCGGGCGGCTCATCGAGCACAACACCGATGGCAGCCTCACCGACCGTCAGCTCCTGCTCATCGCCATCCACCTGCTGATCGCCGGCAACGAGACCACGACCAACCTGCTCGGCGGAATGTTCGACACGCTGGCCCGACGGCCCGACCAATACGACCTGATTCGCGCCAACCCCGACCTCATCCCCCTGGCCGTGGAGGAACAGCTTCGCTTCACGACGCCGATACAGAACCTGTACCGCTACACCCGCGCGGACTACCGGATCTGCGACGTCACCATCCCCACCGGATCACGCGTGCTGCTGTCCTTCGGCGCGGCCAACCGTGACCCCAGCGCGTTCGACGATCCCGACGAGTATCGCGCCGACCGGGACCCGCGAACGCACGTCGCCTTCGGCTACGGCGCACACATGTGCCTGGGCGCACCGCTGGCCCGCATGGAAGCCCAGGCGGTACTGCGCCAACTCGTCAGCCGCGTCGCCCGAATCACCCCGGCGGGTCCGACACAGTGGTCGCGTCACAGCTCGCTACGCGGACCCACCCGGCTGCCGATCCGCCTGGACCCCGCCTGAGGTTAGTTCGGCACCAAAACGGCCCCCGGAGTCTCCTCCGGGGGCCGTTTCACTTGGTAGCGGGGACAGGATTCGAACCTGCGACCTCTGGGTTATGAGCCCAGCGAGCTACCGAGCTGCTCCACCCCGCGTTGGTGAATGCCAGGTTACCGAACCCGCATCACGGCGACCAAATCGCGCGGTCACGGGGTTGCCGCGCCGAGATTGCCGCCGTGGTCGTGGACAGGGCGCCGACCACAGCCATGACGGCAATCTCGGCGGCAACGGGTCAGTGCGACGGCGCCTTCAGCCCGTAGCGCCGGGCGATGTCGTCCATCCAGTCGGGCGACCCGTACGTCAGCCCGTACTTGTCGGCGAGTTCGCCGAACTCGGGCAACTCGTGCAGGACCTTGCCGACCGGGTCGTCGGCGTGCTCGACGAGCAGCTCGCCGAGCTCGCGGAAATAGTTCTCGAACCCGCCCGGGGTGATGACCTCGATGATGCGGCCCGGCTCGCTGCCGGCGTTCCACATCGCGTGCATCTGACCGCGGGGCTTGGTGATGTAGCCGCCGGGCCCCAGCACCACCTCGCTGTCGTCGGAGCGGAAGCCGATCTCGCCGGCCAGCACGATCGAGTGCTCGTCCTCGCGGGTGTGCCGGTGCGCCGCCGTGAGCAGGCCGACCTCGAACGGGTGCTCGACGATCGACACCTCGCCCCCGGTGGTCTTGCTCGTCAGCTTGAACACCGCCCCGAACCCGGGAAGGGCGACGTACTCGCCCTCGCCCGGCCGTACCACGGTGACGCCGATGTCGTCCTGCTCGGTCATGTGACTCATCCTCCCGGTCCCGTCAACCCGCCGCGGCCAGGCCCGCCGCTTCGCTCGGCGGCCACAGCGGCTGCGGAACCTCGACACCGAACGGCTTGCCCCAGCCGTTGCGGGACGAAACCTCGTGCACCGGGCGGCGATTGGCTGCCACGCCCCACTTGCCCAGTGGGTAGCCGAGGGTCAGCATGGCCGACATCTCCCAGCCCTCCTCGACGGGCACGCCCAGCATCTCGTTGACCTTGTCCCGGAAATTGTTGAGCACCATCGTCATGACGCCGCCGACGCCCTCGGCCCGGGCCGCGAGCAGAGCGCTCCAGATCGCGGGGTAGATGTTGGCGCCGCCGAGATCGTCGATCGCGAACACGAAGAGCAACAGGGGAACTTCGTCGAAGTGGTCGGCCAGGTAGTTCCCGGACCCCTTGATGCGGCGCATCGTCTCGGCGTGAGCGGTGAGGTCCACGCCGGGCCCCGGCACGACCATCGGTCCCTGACCCACGCTGAACTTCTCGTATTCCAGCGCGCGGGCCTGCCGGAACAGTTCGCCGAACTCGTGGATGAGTTGTGGACCGTCGACGGCGACGAAGTGCCAGCGCTGGGTGTTGCCCCCGTTGGGCGCCCGGACCGCCGCATCGAGGATGCGGGCCTGCACGTCGCGCGGGATCGGGTCCGGCCGCAGCCGGCGCATCATTCTGGTGGTGTAGAGCGCCTCGTGAATGTCCATCTGTCCGCTCCCTTCATTCCGGCCAGCTGTTGTTGAGGATCTTGTCGACGAAGTCGACCCGCTCGAAGGTGGCATCGAAGTGCGCCAGCACGTCGGCGTTCATGGTGCCGGCGGTGGTGAGCGGGCGGTGCTTCATCCCGTCGTTGAACGCGGCCAAGATGCGCTGCTTGAACTGCGGGCGCGGGTGGGCGGCGGTCACCGCGGCGAGGGCGTCGGGGGCCAGGTCGTCGCGACCGATGCCGACCACGTCGACCTCGACACCGGCCTGGAGCAAAGCGACCTCGGGATCCAGGAACTCGGGCACGCCGGGTGTGGTGTGCAACGCGATCCCGAGCCACACCTTGGCGGCGTCGGCCTCGTCCACACCATGCGCCGTCAGGAAGTCCCGGGCCGCGTTCGCACCGTCGACCTCGAAGCGCAGCGAGGAGGTGCCGTAGCGCTCGGTGAGCCCGAGGTCGTGGAACATGGCGGCGACGTAGAGCAGCTCCAGGTCGGGCTGCAGCCCCCGGCGCAGGCCCTGCAGCGCGCCGAACAGGAACACCCGCCGCGAGTGGTGGAACAGCAGGTCGTCCTCGGCGTCTCGAATGAAATCGGTGGCCTCGCGCACCAGCGCCGAGTCGGGGATGCGGATGCCGGCGATGCTTTCCATTGACTGAGTATTCATGCCGTCAGTCTGCGGCCGCACGGCCGAGACGACCGTGGGCGTTCGGGCCGTCCTGTCCACAGAAAGCGACACAATGTCTTACGTGGCCGAGACCGGAGCGCATTCGCGGGTGGTGGTGATCGTCGTCTTCGACGACGTGACGATGCTGGACGTGGCGGGGACCGGCGAGGTGTTCGTCGAAGCCAACCGGTTCGGAGCCGACTACCGGCTCAAGATCGCGTCGGTGGACGGCCGGGACGTCACCACGTCGATCGGCAGCCGACTGGGTGTCACCGACCGGATTTCCTCGATCGAATCCGCGGATACCGTGCTGGTCGCCGGCAGCGATCACCTGCCCCGGCGGCCGGTGGATCCCGCGCTCGTCGAGGCCGTCAGGTCGATAGCGACGCGAGCCCGGCGGATGGCATCCATTTGCACGGGGTCGTTCATCCTCGCCCAGGCCGGCCTGCTCAGCGGCCGGCGCGCCACCACGCACTGGAACGAGACCCGGCTGTTGGCCCGGGCCTTTCGCGATGTCACCGTCGATCCCGACGCGATCTTCGTCCGCGACGGCGACGTGTTCACCTCGGCCGGGATCTCGTCCGGCATCGACCTGGCGCTGGCGCTGGTCGAAATGGATTACGGGACCGAACTGGTCCGCAACGTGGCCCGGTGGCTGGTGGTCTACCTCAAACGCGCTGGGGGCCAATCACAGTTCTCGGTGTTGGTGGAGGCCGATCCGCCGCCGCAGTCGCCGCTGCGCGCGGTCATCGACGCGGTCGCGGCCGACCCGGCCGCGAACCACAGCGTGAAATCCCTTGCGGCCCGAGCGTCACTGAGCACCCGCCAGCTGACCCGGCTCTTCCAATCCGAGCTGGGCATGACCCCGGCCCGCTACGTCGAGCTCGTTCGAATCGACTTCGCCCGTGGCGCACTGGAATCCGGCCGGTCCGTCAGCGAGACCGCGGGCATGGCCGGCTTCGGCAGCATCGAGACCTTGCGGCGGGTGTTCGTCAACCACCTGGGCATCAGCCCCAAGGCCTATCGGGACAGGTTCCGAACGGCCTTCGCGTGATGGCTATTTCGTGTGCGCCACATCGGCGAGGGTGCGCAGAATGCCACCCTTTTCGGCGTGTCGGTGTACAGACACGCACGCTCGCGGTCGGCCGAAACGGTCGGCTGGAATGGACGGGGCCTGAGGGCTATTTGGTGTTGTTGTACTTGGTGATCGCGTCGTCCAACCGCTGCAGCGCGGCGCCGTAGCCGGCGAAATCGCCCTTCTTCTGGGCGTCCTTGGCCGCGCCGAGCGCGCTCTGAATCTCTTGCAGCGCGGCGGCTTTGGCCGGGGACAGCGTCACCGACCCGTCCGGCACCGGCGGAAGCGCCGTCGGCGGCGGCGATCCGGGAGGACTGGCAGGCACGGGCGGAGTCACCGGCGGGGGCGCCTGGGGGTTGCCGGCGTCGGTGGGCTGGATACCCGTCGCGGCCGCGCCCGCGCCGGGACCGAACAGCCCCGTCAGCGCGTCGCGCACCGTCGGGCCGTACCCGATCTTGTCGTTGTACATCATCGCCACCCGGATCAGCCGCGGGTACGACGACGCGGCGTCGCTGGCCCCCGGGGAGGCGTAGACGGGCTCGACGTACAGCAGGCCGCCCTGACCCACCGGCAGCGTGAGCAGGTTGCCCCAGCGGATCCGGTTCTGGTTGTCGCGCCCGATCACGCCGAGGTCCTGCGACACCGCCGGGTCGGTGGTGATGGCGTTGTTGGCCAGCTTGGGCCCGTTGACCTGACCCGGGATGGTCAGCACGGTGATCCTGCCGTAGGTCGCGGGGTCGGAGCTGGCGCTGATGTAGGCGGCCAGGTAGTCGCGCTTGAACCTGTTCATCGCGCTGGTCAGTTGATACGACGACGAATTGTCGTTCTTGGCAATGTTTTTCGCCACGATGTAATACGGCGGCTGATAGCTGCTGGCGGTCGGGTTCGGGTCCAGCGGCACGTCCCAGAAGTCCGAGGTCGAGAAGAACGTCACCGGGTCGTTGACGTGATACTTGGCCAGCAGCATCCGCTGCACCTTGAACAGGTCCTCGGGATAGCGCAGGTGCTCGGCCAGCTCGGGGGTGATGTCGCTCTTCGGCTTGACCGTGCCGGGGAACACCTGCATCCACGCCTTGAGCACCGGGTCCTGCTCGTCCTGCTGGTACAGCGTCACGGTGCCGTCGTAGGCGTCCACCGTGGCCTTCACCGAGTTGCGGATGTAGGAGACCTGCTTGTCGGGGGCCAGCTTGTTGAACGCCACCTCGTTCGAGTCGGCGGTCGCCGACTCCAGGGAGGTGAGCTCGGAGTACGGATAGTTGTCCAACGTGGTGTAGCCGTCGATGATCCACACCAGCCGCTTGTTGACGATCGCCGGGTAGACCGAGCTGTCGGTGGTCAGCCACGGCGCCACCGCCTCCACCCGGCGGGCCGGGTCGCGGTTGAACAGGATCCTGCTGTTGGAACCGATCACGTTGGAGAACAAGAAGTTTCGCTCCGCGAACTTCGCGGCGAACACGCTGCGCGACAGCCAGTCCCCGACTGGAACTCCCCCGAGCCCGGTGTAGGTGTAGTTCTTGGTCTCGGCGCTGGTCTCGTAGTCGTATTCGCGGTCGGCGCCGTTGCGACCGACGATCGCGTAGTCGGCTGAGGTGTTGGCGATGACGGGCCCGTAGTAGATGCGCGGCTGGTCCAGCGGCGCGGGGCCGTCGGACACCACGTTGCCGTTGGCGCCGACGACGTTCACCAGGAACTCGGGATAGCCGCCGTTCTGGTTGGGGTCGTTGGCGACGCCGCGCACCGTGTTCGCCGGCGAGGCGATGAACCCGTTGCCGTGCGTGTAGACGCTGTGCCGGTTGATCCAGTCGCGC
>NZ_LZJA01000087.1:0-514 GCF_001666785.1 Mycobacterium sp. E3305
TGCGTTCGACCGCGCTCCCCGGCCGCTCGGCGGCCGCCCGCAGCCGTGGCAAAGCGACATCGGTGCGCGCCGCGATCGCCGCCTTGATCAGCTCCGCCTTGTTCGGGAAGTAGTGGTACAGGCTGCCGCTCGTCATGTCGGCGGCGCGGGCGATTTCGCGAATCGTGGTGCGGGAGTAGCCCATCTCGGCCACAGTGCGCATCGCCGCGGTGATGATGCGCGTGCGGGTCTGTTCGCCGTCGGCGCCCACCGGGCGCCCCAATCGCGAGGGCCGGGCGCTCATGCGGGACGGCACGCGCCGCCGTCCCGTCCCTCACGCACCGCGCACCTCCGCACGAACCCCGAATAAATCGATCACTCGATTATATTCGACACTGTCAGGCGCCGAGAGCCTGCGGACGGGACGCGCGAGTGCGGAGAACACGGTGACGCGGGCGCAGCGGGGACGCCCCGTCGGCGCCAGCGGTGAGGAGACCCGCCAGCGGATCATCGTGGCCACCATGCGCTGTGTGGC
>NZ_LZJA01000088.1:0-612 GCF_001666785.1 Mycobacterium sp. E3305
GTCCCCGCCCAGGTCGAAGAAGGAGTCGTCGATGCCGACCCGTTCCACGCCCAGCACCTGGGCATAGATGCCGGCCAGGATCTCCTCGACGGCATCGCCGGGAGCGCGATAGTGCCCGCCGCCCTGGTAATCAGGCGCGGGCAGGGCGCGGGTGTCGAGCTTGCCGTTGGCCGTCAGCGGCAACTCATCAAGCACAACCACCGCCGCCGGCACCATGTAAATCGGCAGCCGATCGGTCAACCGCGCACGCACATCGGCCGGATCGGCGCCACCGGTGATATAGGCGACCAGACGCTTGTCACCGGGCCGATCCTCCCGGGCCACCACCACCGCCCGCTCCACCCCGCCCACAGCCGTCAACGCCGCCCGGACCTCACCCAACTCAATGCGATACCCGCGAACCTTGACCTGCTCATCAACACGCCCCAAATACTGCAACTGCCCATCGCCACCCCACCGCGCCAAATCCCCGGTGCGATACATCCGTTGACCCACCCCACCGAACGGACACGCCACAAACCGCCCCGCCGTCAACCCCGACCGACCCGCATACCCACACGCCACACCCCGACCCGCCACATACAACTCACCGACCACACCCACCGGCACCGG
>NZ_LZJA01000089.1:0-41486 GCF_001666785.1 Mycobacterium sp. E3305
CGGGCGATCGCGCGCTTCCCCGGGCGATCGCGCGGACTTCCCCGCGATTTCGAGGGATTAGCCAAAGTGCCCGCCTCATAGCGACAACCGCCCATTCGGTCCGTCGGCCCATCCGGCGGCGCCCCACGCCCGCCCGTTGTCGCTACGAGGCGGGCACTTTGGACGCCTCCGCTTCCAGGGACGGGTGTGGCGCGTGTGACGACGCGGTCCGCCTCACATCCCGAAGTGGGCGGCACGCACGGCCGCGACGGCATCCGGCGGTCCACTCAACTCCACCTGCGCCGCGGACTGCCGGCCGAAGAGATACAGCAGCAGCTCACCCGGTTGACCGCTGAGCAATGCCGGCACACCCGCTCGGACGGTCACCTGCTCGCCGGAACCGGCCCAGGCAACCTCAAGGCCGAAGCCCCCGAGCCGCCGACTCAGATACCGCCCCCCGCGCCGAACGTTGCGCCACAACGCGGCGTCCATGTCCGCCGTCAACTGACGCGGCGGCAGTCCGTTGGCCCGGCGGACATCCTCGTGATGGACGAAGAACTCGTTGAGGTTCGCTAGCGCGCGAACCCATCCGATGCGGAAGAACCCGGCCGGCGGACCGGACCGGATCCGCGCGACGAGCCAACCGAAATCCCGTCGCACCAACACCTTCCGGCGCCGCTCGGCGAACCGCTGGAACGGGCCGGGCAACACGAGGCACGGCCCCGCGACGACATCGCGCTCCCGCAACACCAAATGGGCGGCGAGATCGTGAGCGGTCCAACCCTGGAGCAGCGTGGGCACGGAAGGGCCCAATTCGCCGAAAAGATCGCACAGCGCCCCACGTTCAAGACCCTCGAGCGAAACACCGCCCATGCAGGCGAATTGTACGGCTGGACCGACAAAACCCATTGCCTGACAACATCGATCAGTGAACCCGCGCACACAACCAACGGTTGTGCCCTCACAACGGCGCGACCTCTACTCCCCTATGCCTGACCCCGGCAGTATGAAGCCATGAGACGTGGGCGCAACGGAGCGCCCGCGCTCACCTCTGACTGACAACATCATCGCGTCGATGCCGCGGACAGCAGCCCTAAGCCGTCCGGCACCGCGAAGGAGACACCAATGACCGCAGCACGTCCCGCCAAGACCCGCAGCGAGGGCCAGTGGGCGCTGGGTGACCGCGAACCGCTCAACGACACCGAGAAGATCAAGAACGACGACGCACCGCTGAACGTGCGCGACCGCATCGTCAACGTCTACGCCAAGCAGGGCTTCGACAGCATCGACCACTCCGACCTGCGCGGGCGCTTCCGCTGGATGGGCCTGTACACCCAACGCGAGCAGGGTTACGACGGCAGCTGGACCGGCGACGACAACACCGACAAGATCGAAGCCAAGTACTTCATGATGCGGGTCCGCACCGACGGCAAGCCGTTGACGGCGCACTCGATGCGCGTCCTCGGCCAGATCTCGACCGAATTCGCCCGCGACACCGCCGACATCAGCGACCGGGAAAACCTGCAGCTGCACTGGATCCGCATCGAGGACGTCCCCGAGATCTGGCGTCGCCTGGACGAAGTGGGGCTGCAGACGACGGAAGCCTGCGGCGACTGCCCGCGCGGCATCCACGGTTCGCCGCTGGCCGGCGATTCGCTCGACGAGGTGCTCGATCCGACGCCCGCGATCGATGAGATCGTCCGGCGTTCTCTGAACAACCCCGAGTACGCGAACCTGCCGCGCAAGTACAAGACCGCGGTGTCCGGCCTGCAAGACGTCTCCCACGAGACCCACGACGTCGCGTTCGTCGGCGTCGACCACCCCGAGCACGGCCCCGGCCTGGATCTGTGGGTGGGCGGCGGATTGTCGACCAACCCGATGCTGGCCCAGCGGGTCGGGGTGTGGATCCCGCTCGACGAGGTGCCCGACGTCTGGGAGGCCGTGACCCGGCTGTTCCGCGACTACGGCTACCGGCGGATGCGCGCGAAGGCGCGGCTGAAGTTCCTGATCAAGGACTGGGGCGTCGAAAAGTTCCGCGAGGTCCTCGAAACCGAATACCTCCACCGGCGGCTCATCGACGGCCCGGCCCCCGCACCGGTCACGCAAACCATCGACCACGTCGGCGTGCAGAAGATCAAGAACGGGCTCAACGCCATTGGCGTCGCCCCGATCGCTGGCCGGGTCTCCGGCGCGACGCTGTCGGCGGTGGCCGACCTGATGCAAAAGGTCGGCTCCGACCGCGCCCGGCTGACCCCGTTCCAGAAGCTGGTCATCCTCGACGTGCCCGACGCCTTGGTCGACGAGACGGTCGCCGCGCTGGACGCGCTAGGCCTGCCGTCGCGGCCCTCCGCGTGGCGCAAGAACACCATGGCCTGCACCGGCATCGAGTTCTGCAAACTGTCCTTCGCCGAAACCCGAGTGCGCACACAGACTTTGGTGCCCGAGCTGGAACAGCGCCTGGCCGACGTCGACCCCAGGCTCGACGTGCCGATCAGCGTCCACCTCAACGGGTGCCCGAACTCGTGCGCGCGCATCCAGGTCGCCGACATCGGCTTCAAGGGCCAGTGGATCGACGACGGCCAGGGCAACTCCGTCGAGGGCTTCCAGGTTCACCTGGGCGGCGGCCTCGGCGAGGCCAGCGGGTTCGGCCGAAAGTTGCGCCAGCACAAGGTGACCAGTGACGAGCTCGGCCACTACATCGACCGGGTGACCCGCAAGTTCCTCGAGCAGCGCGACGGCGGTGAGCGCTTCGCGTCGTGGGCCCTGCGCGCCGACGAGGCCGACCTGCGATAGGAGTTGAGGACCACGCCATGGTCGCGATGAAATTCACCGAAGACCAGCTGCGCAAACTGGCCGAACGCGGCACGGCGGAAATGGCGGACGCCGATGCCACCGACATCCTGCGCTGGACCGACGAACACTTCGGCGGCGTCGACGGCCCCCGCGACGGGGCCAACTGCAAATACGTGGTGGCCGCCAATATGCAAGACGCCGTGGTGGTTTCGCTCGCGTCCGATGTCCGGCCGGGCGTGCCGGTGCTGTTCCTGGACACCGGCTACCACTTCGCCGAAACCATCGGCACCCGCGACGCGGTCGAGTCCGTCTACGACATTCACCTGCTCAACGTCACGCCCGAACACACGGTCGCCGTGCAGGACGAGCTGCTGGGCAAGGACCTGTTCGCCCGCGACCCCAACGAATGCTGCCGCCTGCGTAAGGTTCTCCCGCTGCGGCGCGCGCTGCGCGGCTACGCCGCGTGGGTGAGCGGGTTGCGCCGGGCGGAGGCCGCCACCCGCGCCAACGCCCCGCTGATCAGCTTCGACGAGTCGTTCAAGCTCATCAAGGTCAACCCGATCGCGGCCTGGACCGACGAGGACGTGCAGGACTACGTCGAGCGCCACAACGTTCTGGTCAACCCGCTGGTCGAGGAGGGCTACCCGTCGATCGGCTGCGCACCCTGCACCAGCAAGCCGGCCGAGGGTGACGATCCTCGCAGCGGGCGCTGGCGGGGACGAAACAAGATCGAATGCGGGTTACACGCCTCATGAGCACGCTCGTACTCACCGCCCACGGTAGCCGTGACCCGCGCTCGGGCGCGAACGCGCGGGCGCTGGCCGACCGGCTGGCGGGCATGCGGCCCGACCTGGACGTGCGGCTGGCGTTCCTCGAGCTCAACGAACCCAATTTCGTCGACGTGCTGGCCGCCCTCCCGGACAGCCGCCACGCGGTGGTCACCCCGTTCCTGCTGGCCAGCGCCTACCACGCGCGCCTGGACATCCCCAAGCAGATCGCCGAAGCCGGGGCCCACGGCGTCCGGCAGGCCGGCGTGCTCGGCGAGGACGGGCGGCTGGTTTCCGTGCTGCGCGAACGCCTCACCGAGGTCGGGGTATCCGCGGCTGACGACGACCTCGGCGTCATGGTCGTCGCGATCGGCTCGTCCAACGCCGCGGCGAACGTGCGCACCGCGAAGGTCGCGTCCAGGCTGGCGGTCGGCACTCGGTGGGCCGGGGCGACGACGGCGTTCGCAACCCGGCCCGAGGCGTCGGTGCACCAAGCCGCCGCCCACCTGCGTCGCCGCGGCGCGCGCCGGCTCGTGATCGCGCCCTGGTTCCTGGCGCCGGGGCTGCTCACCGACGGCGTCTCAACCTTCGCGCGGGACAACGGTATTCCGATGGCCGCACCCCTGGGCGCGCACCGCCTGGTCGCCGAGACGGTGCTCGACCGCTACGACGAGGCGCTGGCAGCCGACGCCGCCGCCTGAACGTCGACTTGTTGCGGGGATACGCCGCGAATTCCCACGACGACTCGACGTTGGCGGCAAACCCTATGCCCTAACCCGGCTGACGATGTGGCTCAACATGTCTCGGACCGCCCCCGCCGGCGGCGTGCGCCCGCCCACCCAGATGGCGCGAAACTTCCGTCGCAGGTCCAACTTCGGGATCGTGACCGCGTTCAGCCGCCCGACGGCCAGGTCGTCGGCCACCGCAAGCCGGCTCATCGCCGCGGGTCCCGCCCCGGCGAGCACGGCCGCGCGCATCGCGGCGGCCGACGTCAGCTCCAGCACCGGTGGAGCCTGTTCCATGTCCTCGCCCAGCACCCGGCGCAAGGCCACCGTCAGCGAATCCCGGATGCCCGAATGCGGTTCGCGCGCAACGAGCGGGGTCTCCGCGACTTCGCGGGCGGACACCGCCCGCCGCGTCCACTTGTGGCCCGGTGGCACCACGATCACCAACTCGTCCTGGCCCACCACGCAGGTACCCAGACCCGTTGGCGTGCCGGGATTTTCGACGAATCCGAGATCGACGCTGCCGTCGCGGACCGCGGCGATGGCGTGCTCGCTGTTGGTGGCCGTCAGAATCACCTGGGGCGCGGAGCCGCCGCGCCGCGTCGCCTCGGTCTGCAGCGACAGCAGCCAGTGCGGCATCAGCTGTTCGGAGATCGTCTGACTGGCCGCCACCCGGACCCGCTCGCGGCCCTCCTTGCGCAGCGAGCCCATGCCCGCGTCGATCTCGGTGGCGACCTCGAGCAACCGACTCGCCCAGTCGGCGACGATCAGGCCCGCGGGCGTCAGCTGCGAACCGCGGGTCGTGCGCACCGCCAGCGTGACCCCGATCTGGGCCTCCATCGACGCGAGCCGCCGCGAAATGGCCTGCTGCGTCAGCCCGAGTTCGCGCGCGGCGCGGCCCAGGCTGCCGGTTTCGGCGATCGCCAGAAACACCTCGAACGAGGCGAGCTCGGGCATCCGGGGGCTGAGCGGCATGGCATCACATCACAATCAATTCGTGTGACACAACGATAGCTTGTGACTCCACAACGCCGCGTGCCCTACTCTCGCCCGGTCGGGACGAGAACGATGGAACGGATGACCCTGGCCGGTAGCGCATCGGCCGCGCTAAATTAGCCAGCCAGACAAGGAAGGACAACGCTCGTGGCCTATGTGATCGCCGAACCGTGCGTCGACATCAAGGACAAGGCGTGCATCGAGGAATGTCCCGTCGACTGCATCTACGAGGGCGCGCGGATGCTCTACATCCACCCCGACGAGTGTGTGGACTGCGGCGCGTGCGAGCCGGTGTGCCCGGTTGAGTCGATCTACTACGAGGACGACGTGCCCGCCGAATACGGCGAGTACACCCAGATCAACGCGGACTTCTTCACCGAGCTCGGCTCCCCCGGCGGCGCGGCCAAGGTCGGGCTGACCGAGAACGACCCCGCCGCGGTCAAGAACCTCGAGAGCCGGGCCGAAGCCACCTAGGCCGCCTCACGCGAGCAACGACGCGAGTTCGGTACGCGGCACCGAGAGCCGTTGGGGTCCGTCGACCTGCGCGAGCACCTGCCCCTGGCTGAAGAAGAAGATCACGGCGTCGTCGGTGAGCGCGAAGTTCTGGTACGCGTCCACCCCGGGGTCGCCGAACGGAAGCGGGCCGAGCTCGCGCCGGACGATCGGGTTTAGCACGGCCAACGGGTTGGCGCCCGGCTTGAACAGCGTGTCGAAGGTGATGGGCGCGCGCTTGCCGAGGTCGTAGGTGAAGGCCTTGTACGACGTCACCGGGTGGGCGCCGAGGTCCTGGTTCATGTCCAGCACCACGGTCTGGGTGCCGGAAGTAAGCGCACCGGACCGGAAGGCGGTCCCGGTGATGGTCAGCAGGTAGGGCGGCCGGTCGCCGGGCGGATGCGCCTTGGCGTCGTCGGCCCATTCGTCTCGGGTGTGGGTCACGTAGTCGGCGAGGGGCGCCTGGTCGGGATAGCCGACGGGAAAGCTCAAGTCGAGCGTGTAGGTGGTCGTCACGATGTGGCCCCGGCAGATCTGCGCCGCGTCGACGGTTCCGCCGACGTCGGCGCAGGCGGATTGGGCGCCGGCCGTCCCGGCGGACGAGAGGGCGGTCACGGCGCAGGCGGCCGCCGCCAGCGACGCCTTCAGGGTCATGGTCATCGCCGGGTCCGTTCCGTCCGTCGCCGCTCGACGCAGCGGTCTTGTGCGGTAAGTAGGCACCGTACGCGTGCCTACCGATCCCAAAACCCCACCTCGTAAGGTGAGCCCATGCGGACAGCTCGAATCATGCATGTCATCCGGCAGATCGGCTCGTTGATCGTCACGGCGGTGACCGCGGTGTCCACGCTCAACGCCTACCGGCCGTTGGCGCGCAGCGGATACGCCTCGCTCTTCTCGTTCATGTTCGGCGTGGTCGTCACCGAGTTGCCGCTGCAAACGCTCGTCAGTCAGCTCGGGGGCTTGGCGTTGACGGCCCGACGCCTCACCCGGCCGGTGCGATTCGCGGCGTGGACGGTGGCGGCCGTGTCCGCGCTCGGCCTGCTGAACTTCAGCCGCGCCGGGCACAAGGCCAACATTCCGCTGACCGAGGCGCTGGACGAGGGCCTTGGCGCGTCTCGTCTCACCGAATCGGGTGATCTGTGGCGCCGGCCGGCTGGCGGTGGCACCGCCAAGACGCCGGGCCTGCTGCGGATGATGCGCATCTATCGCGACTACGCCCACGACTCCAACATCAGCTACGGCGAATACGGCAGCGCCAACTACCTGGACATCTGGCGCCGTCCCGATCTGGACCCCACCGGCAAGGCCCCGGTGCTCTTCCAGATCCCGGGCGGCGCCTGGACGACGGGAAACAAACGCGGACAAGCTCATCCGTTGATGAGCCACCTCGCGGAGTTGGGCTGGATCTGTGTGTCGATCAACTACCGGCACAGCCCGCGCAACACCTGGCCCGCCCACATCGTCGACGTCAAACGCGCCCTGGCGTGGGTCAAGGCGCACATCGCCGAGTACGGCGGCGATCCCGAATTCATCGCCATCACCGGCGGTTCGGCCGGCGGCCACCTCTCGTCGCTGGCCGCCCTCACGCCCAACTTCGCCGAATTTCAGCCCGGCTTCGAGGACGCCGACACCCGGGTCCAGGCGGCCGTGCCGTTCTACGGCGTCTACGATTTCACCCGGTTCAACGACGCGATGCATCCGATGATGCCGGCGCTGTTGGTCAAATCCGTTGTCAAGCAACGGCCGTCGACCAACATGCAGCCGTTCGTCACCGCTTCACCGGTCAACCACGTTTCCGCCGACGCTCCCCCGTTCTTCGTCCTGCACGGCCGCAACGACTCGCTGGTGCCGGTCGAGCAGGCGCGTGCGTTCGTCGAGCGACTGCGCAAGGTGAGCACCCAGCCGGTGGTGTACGCCGAATTGCCGTTCACCCAGCACGCTTTCGACATCTTCGGTTCGGCACGCGCGGTGCACACCGCGGTCGCCGTCGAGCAATTTCTCGCCGAGGTGTACGCGACGCGCCGCCAGGCCAATGTGGCCTAGCCGCCGAGCATTTGGGCCACGACGCCGGCGATGACGTCCTCCGGCTGCTGCGCGATGCCGACGCTGACCAGCTCGCCACCGATCGCCAGCGACGCGACGCCGTGCACCAGCGACCACAGCGGCGCGGCGAGTTCGCGCGGGTCCTGACCGCCGACGACACCCGCATGCTGGCACGCCGCGATCGCGTCGAGTAGGTCCGCGAACGCCTGCTCGCCGGCGATGGCGAGGTCGGGGTGGTCGGCCTTCGACAGCTCGGCGCCGAACATCACCCGGTAGTGGTCCGGGTGCGCGACGGCCCAGCGCACGTAGGCACGGCCGAGCTCGATCACCCGATCCTTGGGCTCGTCGGTGGACGCGGCCGCGGCCAGTGCGGCGTGCAGGTCGCGAAAGCCCTGCTCGGCCACCGTGGCCAGCAGCGCGGCCTTGTCCGCGAAGTGCCGGTACGGCGCGGCGGCGCTGACGCCGGCGCGCCGCGCCGCTTCGGTCAGCGTGAAACCCTTCGGCCCCTTCTCCGCCACCAGCGACAGCGCGGCGCTGGTCAGCGCCCGTTTCAGGTCGCCGTGGTGGTAGCTGTCCCGGCGCTTCGAACCGGTCGGCGATTTTCGCTCACGTGCCATGTTGACGAGATTAACATTAGGGACTATGTTAAGGCTATTCACATCCGAAGGAAGGGGACGAAATGGACCAGCAACTCATGGCCCCCCGCGCCGGCGACCACGACCGGGAGAGGGCGGCCGCGCGCCTGGGCCAGGCGCTCGCGCAGGGCTACCTCGATCTGGGCGAGTACGAGCAGCGGGTGCAGGCCGTGTTCGGTACGCACACCACCGGCGAGCTCCGGGAGCTCCTCGCCGACCTGCCGCTCGAGCGGATCCGGCGCGCCGACCCACGCCGCCGCGCCGCCCGCGTCGAGGCGGCGCGCCGCAGCGTGCGCATTCACCTCGCCGGCTACCTCCTGATGACCGTCGTCGTGCTCACCGTGTGGGCGGCCGTCGCCGCGACCACGGACGCCACGTACTTCTGGCCGATCTGGCCCATCCTGGGCGCCGGCATCGGACTCGTCAGCCACGCCTTGGGCATCCGCCCCGCCGTGAAAACCGTTGCGAAGTAAGGGGTTGCCATGTCACTGGCAGTCATCACCGGCGCCAGCTCCGGGTTGGGCGCAATTTTCGCCGACCAGCTGGCGCAGCGCGGCATGTCTTTGGTGCTCGCCGGGCGCGACGAAGCCCGGCTGAACGCGGTGGCGCAGCGCGTCGGGCAGCAGGTCGAGCTGGTCGTCGGCGACCTCAGCACCCCGGCCGGCGTCGACGCCCTGGTGGCCCGGCTAGCGGGGCGAGAGATCGACGTGTTGGTCAACAACGCGGGCTTCGGCACGTACGGCCCGTTCGCGGAGGTCGACGCCGGGCGCGAGCATGAGCTGGTGGCGGTCAACGTCGACGCGTTGGTGCGGCTGACCCACGCGGTGCTGCCCGGCATGCTGGCCCGCCGCCGGGGCGGCATCCTGAATGTGGCGTCCACCATCGCCTTTCAGCCCGGGCCGTATCAGGCCACCTACGGCGCGTCGAAGGCGTTCGTCTTGTCGCTGAGCCAGGCGCTGTGGGCGGAGACCCGTGGATCGGGCGTCACGGTCACCGCGCTGTGCCCCGGACCGACCCGCACCGGCTTCGTCGACGCGCTGGGCTCGGACGTCTCGCACACCGCGATCTATCGCCGGCTCGCGGCGCCCGAACCGGTCGTGGCCGCCGGGCTGCGCGCGCTGGACCGGGGCCGCGCCGTCGTCGTGCCCGGTTGGCGCTATCGGGCGATGACCACCGGATCGCGGTTGATGCCCGGCTGGGTGTCGGCGCTCGTCAGCGGGCGCATGCTGCGGCCCGCCGCGGCGTAGCGAAAACCGTTGAGCCGCTATACCTTGGGGCGCACGCCGACCGCCCGGTACACGAACACCGGCTGCACCGGGAAGCGCAGCGTCGTGGTCGGCAGCTTTTCCAGCACCTCGTCCGGGATCGACTTGCGGTAGTTGAGCTTCATCGACCCGCTGAAGGCGGGATCGACGCCGTGCAAGTCGATTTCGAGCTTCATGCCCTTGCCGGTGATCGTCGCCCTGGCCGGCCCCTTGCTGGTGTCCCACGGGCAATCGATCGACCGCAGGTTGGCGTCCCCGCGGGTGGGAAGCGTGGCAAGGATCCGCGCGGTGGTGAACGCGAACGCGCCCGTGTAGCGGGACACTCCCGAGGCCGAATAGACGCCCGGCACGTGGCCACCGAAGTGCCGGTTCACCCCGACTTTGCCCGCGCTGAAGATCATCCCCTCGGCTTCGAGTTCATCGCGCAGCGGTGCGGGCAGTTTGCCGATCTCGGACAAGTTGCGAAGAAAGCCGAACACGTCCAAGACCGTAGCCCGAGCGCGGCGCGCTCGCATTGGTTTGCCAGAGCGTTTACTGCACCGTGACGTTGGCCGTGTAGGTGCACGACGGTTGCGTGTCCTTGCCGACGAAGCTGGTGTAGGCGGTGCCGATCGTGGTGGTCCCCGGCTTCAACGCCGTGAATTTCCACACCTCGGTGCCGGGGGCTCCGAGCGCGTCGGAGCTCGGCGGCACGAACTGGTGGCTCTCCTGCTTGAGGACGCCCGGGTCGCCGATCTTCATCTCCGGCGCCCACCGGTACGGGGTGGTGTAGTTCGAGCCCAGCTTCACGACCAGCGTGTTGCCGACGGTCAGGGTGATGCTCTGCGTGACGACGCTCTGCGTGAGCACCTCGTTCATGGGCACCTCAAGCGTCTTGGTCGACGGCGGGTTCCTGGACGCGAAGTGGCAGCCCACCAGCATCGGCGAAACGAGCATCGCGACGGTCACCAAGAGCTTGATCTTCCCGACAGTCATCGAGCCCATTATGTCCTGGAGCCCCGTCGCCGCGCCGCCGCCCACCAGACCATCCCACGCTCGGCGTTTCGATCGCGCGTTTGCTGTGGGTCCGGTAGCTTCTGGGCATGTTTGGCATCATCCGGCCCTGCCGTCACCGGCTCGGCGGCGAGCTGGCGGCCGCCTGGACAGCCCAATTGTGCGGATTGTGTCTGGCGCTGCGCGACGATTACGGCCAGGCCGCCCGCATCGCCACCAACTACGACGGGCTGGTGGTCTCATTGCTGGTCGAGGCGCAGTCCCCGGGGCAGCCGGGCCGCCGCACCGCCGGGCCGTGCCCGCTGCGCGGCATGCGGCGCGCGGACGTGGCCACCGGCGACTGCGTGCGACTGGCCGCCGTGGTGTCGCTGGCGCTGGCGGCGGCCCGGGTCCGTGACCACGTCGACGACCGCGACGGCATGGTCGGCGTGGCCGGGTTGCGGCCTGCGGCGCGCCGCATCGCCGAGCGCTGGGTGCGCCAGGGCACCGACACCGGTCACACCCTGGGCTTCGACACCGGCGTGCTGGTCGCCGCGATGGACCGCCAGGCGGCGCTCGAAGCCCAGGCCCGTCCGGGCAGCTCGCTGCTGCTGGTGACCGAGCCCACCGAGACCGCCGTCGCCGAGGCGTTCGCGCATACCGCCGTGCTGGCCGGCCGCCCGCACAACGCGGCGCCGTTGCGCGAGGTTGGGCGGCTGTTCGGCCGGGTGGCGCACCTGTTGGACGCGGTCGAGGATTACCGCGACGACGTGGCTCGCGGGAAGTGGAACCCGTTGGCGGCGACCGCAACTCCCGTGGCGGCGGCGCGCGCCCTGTGCGACGACGCGGTGCTGGGCATCGAGCTGGCGCTGGCCGACGTGTCGTTCACCGACGGGCGGCTGGTCGATCGGCTGTTGACCAACGAGGTCCGCCGCGCGATCAAGCGCACCTTCGCCCAGGCCGGTTTCACGGCCAAGAGCGGAACGCCGCGCGGCCAGCAGGAGCCCATCAACTTCGGCGACCAGCCGATCGAGCCCGGCGCCGAGGAGGGAACGCCGAACCCCGGGCGCAAGTCGCGGCGCGGCGACGGAACCGGCTGCTGGTGCTGCTGCGAGGGCTGCGATTGCTGCTGCGACTGCGACGACTGCTGCTGCGACTGCACCTGAGCCTGCAACCAGTGAGCGCTTCTCGAATTTGATATCGCCGGCGCTATCACTTTCGAGAGTCACCAGATGCCCGCGACGGGGTGTGCGTGTGACCGGTGAGACCGCCCACCCAGCGGGCTGACCGCGGCGCCGGCCAAACCCCAAGCCGCGCAATCCGATCATGTCCGGCAGGATGGGTTGGTGTTTGGCCTCGTCCTGATCGTTGCTCTCGTCTCCACCGTCATCGTCGGGACGGTCCTGGGCCGGCGCTACCGCGTTGGCCCCCCGGTGCTGCTCATCGTGCTCGGCACGTTGCTGGGTCTGATCCCCAGCTTCGCGCACGTGCACGTCAACGGCGAGATCGTGCTGTTGCTGTTCCTGCCGGCGATCCTGTACTGGGAGGGCCTGAACACCAGCTTCCGCGAGATCCGCGCCAACGCGCGCATCATCGTGTTCCTCAGTGTCGGCCTGGTGATCGCGACGGCCGTCGCGGTGTCGTGGACGGCGCGGGCGCTCGGCATGGATTCCCACGCGGCCGCCGTCCTGGGCGCCGTGCTCTCCCCCACCGACGCCGCCGCGGTGGCCGGCCTCGCGAAGAAGTTGCCCCGCCGCTCGGTGACCGTGCTCAAGGCCGAGAGCCTCATCAACGACGGCACCGCCCTGGTCCTGTTCGCCGTCACGGTCCACGTCGCGATCGGGGGTGCGGCGATCACCCCGATCGACCTGGTGGGCCGATTCGTCGGCTCCTATCTGGGCGGTATCGCCGCCGGGCTGTTGGTCGGCGGGGCGGTGACGTTGCTGCGCAAGCGGATCGACGCGCCGCAGGAGGAGGGGGCGCTGAGCCTGCTGACGCCGTTCGCGGCGTTCCTGCTGGCGCAGAGCATGGAGTGCAGCGGCGTGGTCGCCGTCATGGTCTCCGCCCTGGTGCTCGCCTACGCCGGACCGGTGGTGATCCGGGCGCGGTCGCGCTTGCAGGCGTATGCCTTCTGGGACAGCGCGACGTTCCTGCTCAACGGCTCGTTGTGGGTGTTCGTGGGCGTCCAGATACCGAACGCGCTGCGCGGCATCGTCGGCGTGGACGGCGGGGTGCGCCACGCCCTGTTCATCGCGCTCGCGGTCACCGCCGTGGTGATCCTGTCGCGAATCTTCTGGGGCGAGATCACCGTCGCGCTGATCCGACTGATCGACCGTCGCGAGGCGCAGCGCGAGCGCCGGGTCAGCTGGCGGCAGCGCTTCGTCACGGCCTGGGCCGGGTTCCGCGGCGCCGTGTCGCTGGCGGCGGCGCTGGCCGTGCCGACGACCACCCTCAGCGGCGCGCCCTTCCCCGACCGCAGCCTGCTCATCTTCATCGTGGTCGTCGTGATCCTGACCACCGTCCTGGTTCAAGGGACCACGCTGCCCGCCGTGGTCCGCTGGGCGAAGATGCCCGACGACGTCGCGTACGTCGAAGAATTGGAGCTGGCGCGAACCCGGGGGGTCCAGGCGGCGCTCACCGCGTTGCCCACCGTCGCCGACGAGGTCGGCATCAGCGACGACCTGCGTCGTCGGCTGCAGAAGGAATACGAGGAAAGGGCCGCGCTCGCCCTGGCCACCGAAGGCGGCTCGACTAACAACCGCCTGGTCAAGAAGAAGGAGCTGGTCCGGCGGGTGCGGCTCGGCGTGCTCGAACGGAAGCGACGCGAGATCACCGCGCTGCGCAACCAGAACCTCATCGACGACATCGTGCTGCGCGAACTGCAGAACGAGATGGACCTCGAGGAAGTGCAACTGCTCGACGAGGCGGACGAGGCTTAAGCCCGTCGGTCGTCGACCGTACAGTCGGCCCCATGTTGCACACGGTGGCGATCCGCGGCTACCGCTCGCTGCGCGAGGTGATCCTGCCGTTGGGGCGGCTGTCGGTGGTCACCGGCGCCAACGGCGCAGGCAAGTCGTCGTTGTACCGCGCGCTGCGGCTGCTGGCCGACTGCGGCCGCGGGGAGGTGATCGCCTCGCTCGCCCGCGAGGGCGGGCTGCAGTCCGCGCTGTGGGCCGGACCCGAGGAGCTCAAGGGCGCCCGCCGGACGGGCAAGGCCCAGGGCACCGTCCGCACCCGGCCCGTATCCCTCGAATTAGGCTTCGCCTCAGACGATTTCGGCTATCTGGTGGACCTCGGCATCCCGCAGATGGCGGGAATCAAGTCGGCGTTCGGCCGCGATCCCGAGATCAAGCGGGAAGCGTTGTTCGCCGGACCGGTGCTGCGCGCCAGTGCGACGCTGGTACGCCGCACCCGCGACTTCGCCGAGATGAGCGCGGAGTCCGGCCGCGGATTCGACGAGCTGTCCCGCTCGTTGCCGTCGTACCGCAGCGTGCTGGCCGAATATGCCCACCCGCACGCGCTTCCCGAACTCGCGGCCGTGCGCGAACGGCTGCGCGGCTGGCGGTTCTACGACGGCTTCCGCGTCGACGCCGGGGCGCCGGCGCGACACCCGCAGGTCGGCACGCGCACCCCGGTGCTCTCCGATGACGGCAGCGATCTGGCCGCCGCGATCCAGACGATCATCGAGACGGGCTTCGACGACCTGAGCCGCGCCGTCGCCGACGCGTTCGACGGCGCCACGGTGTCGGTCGCCGTTCACGACGGGCTGTTCGACCTGCAGCTGCGGCAGCGCGGCATGCTGCGCCCGCTGCGTTCGGCCGAATTATCCGACGGCACAATCCGATTCCTGCTCTGGGCCGCCGCGCTGTCCAGCCCGCAGGCGCCGTCGCTGATGGTGCTCAACGAACCGGAGACCTCGCTGCATCCCGACCTGGTGCGTCCGCTCGCGGGGCTGATCCGCACCGCCGCCACGCGCACGCAGGTCCTGGTGGTCACCCATTCCCGCGCGCTGCTCGAATTCCTGGACACCGTGCCGGTGGCCGACGCCGACGGGGACGACCGAGCCGTCGAGATCGAGCTGTACAAGGAGTGGGGCGAGACGCGGGTCGCCGGCCAGGGCCTGCTGACCACGCCGCCGTGGGACTGGGGCAAGCGCTAACGGCCGAAACGCCCCCGCCCCCGATCGAGTGTGCTCCTATGGCGGCGTCGCACGGCGTGTCGCCGCCCTGGGAGCACCCTCAATGTGCTGAGCGCACACTCGAATCCGCGGCGGGCTGAAAATGGGTGATCGCGGGTGCGACCCACTGGCGCAGGTAGTTGCGCAACTCGTCACCGGACCGCGGCGGTCGTCCGGGATCGACGATGAACGATTGCAGAACCCGAAGCATGAATTCGACCAGGCCGTCGCGCCTGTCCTCGGTGATGCCGACGCTGTTCCAGTCCACGTTGAAGCGGTCGATGATCGAGCGCCCCAACGAGAGCGCGACATCGGAGGTCACGCTCGCCGAGTAAGACGCCGCCTTCTCGGAGGTCAACAGCAGCCCCAGGTATTGGTCCTGGGGAAGCAATTCCAACGTGTGAGCGATACCCTCGACCACCGACTCGGCGGGGTCGTGAATGGCTTCCAGGTGGGCCGCCAACCGGTCGAGGGACGGACCCGCTTCCGACAACGCCGTCGCCACCAGCAACGCATCGGTGCTCGGGAAATAGCGGTACACGGTTTGGCGGGTGACCCCGAGATCGCGCGCGACATCGCTGATTTTGATGTCCGCGCCCGACTGCTGTATCGCGCGGCTCGCCGCGGCGATGATTCGCGCAATGGCTTCCTCGTCGCTCGACGGCAATGCGCCGCCCCAGCCGTGTCTGCGCATCTACGGTGCCCTCACGCTCAATATGGTCGCACGAGAACTCAGCCCAGCGCGACGCCAATCTCCTGCGCGAACACCTTGATCATGTGTTGCACGCCGATCTCGTTGCGGCCGATGATCATATGGTCGTGTTGGCCCTGGCGCACGCCCTCGCCGCACTGCGGCAGCATCGCGAAGTCCTCGTCGCGCACCGCCGCGTGCACCGCGTCGTAGATCATGTCGTAGCCGCTGCGCTGGTCGTCGCTCGTGGCCGGGATGCGCGCCAGCCAGCTGTGTCGAACGGTGCAGCGGGTCGGGGCCCCGGCCGGCAGAATGTCGATGACCTCCACACCGACGTTGCTGTTGGCCAGGATCAGGTTCGGGTAGATCCAATAGATCAGTCCCATGTTGTCCCGCACGTCCCACGAACCGTTCGGATCGGCATCGAGGTTGACGATCCAGTTGAACGGAAACCCGAGCCGGTGGTGCTTGCCGTACTCGTCGTAGATCGCGACGTTGGGCAGCGCGTTTTGCCCAATCAGGCTCTCGCGGTGGACAAAGGGAAAGTGGTAGCCCTCCGCGAACGCCTCCAACGCCCCCTTCCAGGACACCTCGGAGGTGAATTCGCGATGCGCGTGATACCCAAATGATCCGTAGTCGAGTTCGGCCAGCTGTGAAGCCACCGGTCCCAGATGCGCGTCGACGTCGATGGACGCGTCGGCGCTGAGCACCGCCCAGATGAAGCCGTAGGCCTCCTGGCTCGGCAACTCCACCAGGCCATAATCGTCGGTGTCCATGCCGGTGAAGCCGGATTTGCCTGGGATGCTGAACAATTCGCCCGTGTTCTGGTAGGTCCACGCGTGATAGGGGCAGGTGAAACGAGAGGCGTTGCCCGCGCCGCAGGCCGGCATCGCGCCGCGGTGGCGGCAATAGTTGAGGAACACGCGGCTGACCCCGGCGCGGTCGCGGGTCACCAATAACGAAGTGCCCAGCACCGAGCGGACTTCGAAGTCGTTGGGGCCGGGGATCTGCACGCTGGGCAAGATCGCCAGCGGGGTCCGCCGCAGGATCTGCGACTCCTCGAAGTCGGTGACTTTGGCGTCGCGGTAGTAATGCAGCGGCACCCGCAGCACTTCCGCGGCCAGGTCGGTCGTCTTGGTCAGCACCAGCCGCAAGGCGCGCCGTGTCAGGTCTTCGCTGAGCTCCGCCGGGCGCACTCTCTCGATCGTCACAACTGGGGACCATACACCAAAGCGATCATGGATGGTCAACCCACGCGTAGAGGTCGCAACGCACCGCGACCCGTGCTTGGCTGGATGGATGGCCCCCACGAATCGCGGTGATGCCGTGCGCAGCGCGCAGCGGGTCGTCGACGTCCTGTCGGCCCAGGGCGTGCAGTTCGTCTTCGGTGTGCCGGGCGCGAAGATCGACGCCGTCTACGACGCGCTGCTCGACTCCGGCCCTCGGCTGGTGGTGTGCCGCCACGAACAGAACGCCGCCTTCATGGCCGGGGCCATCGGTCGCCTCACCGGCATCCCGGGCGTGGTGCTGGTGACGTCCGGCCCCGGCACCACCAACCTGGCCACGGGGCTGTTGACCGCCAACACCGAACAGGACCCGGTGGTGGCGCTGTGCGGCGCGGTGCGCCGCGTGGATCGCCTCAAGCGCACGCATCAGTCCATGGACGCGGCCGCCATGCTCAGGACGGTCACCAAGTTCACCGGCGAGGTCAACGACCCCGACAACGCCGCCGAGGCCACCATCGGCGCGTTTCGCGCCGCGCTCGGCGAACCGCGCGGCGCGGCCGCGGTCGTTCTCCCGGCCGATGTGTTGGCCGCTCCGACGACGGCGAGCATCCCGGGCCGGCAGCCGATTCCCCAATTGGCCGCCGCCCCCGCCGCGTCCATCGCCGAGGCGAGCGAGCTGATCCGCGCCGCGCGCCGACCCGCTTTGCTGGTCGGCATGCGCGGCGCCGACCCCGACACCTGCCTGGCGCTGCGCGCCCTGATCGCCACGACCGGGCTGCCGGTTGTCGAGACCTTCCAGGCCGCGGGCGTGATCTCCCGCGCGTTGGAGGACAACTTCTTGGGCCGGGTGGGCCTGTTCCGCAACCAGCCCGGCGACGTCGTCCTGGCCCACGCCGACGTCCTGGTCACGGTCGGATACGACTCGGTCGAATACGACCCGGTGCTGTGGAACGACGACGCCGCGCGCACCGTCGTGCACATCGACTCGGTCCCCGCCGACATCGACAACCACTACCAGCCGGCCACGGAGTTGCTCGGCAATATCGCGGCGACGCTCACCTCGCTGACCGACAAGCTGGCCGGCCTGACCCTGACGGACACCTATCAGCGCGAGATCGCCACGCAGCGAAAGGCGTTGAGCGACATCGACACCGCGGCGGGCGGCACCGAGCCCGAGGGCCCCGGCCTCAACCCCGTCGCCGTCATGCTGCGGCTGCGGGAGGAACTCGACGACACCGCCACCGTCACCTGCGACGTCGGCTCCGTCTACATCTACCTGGCCCGTCATTTTCGCGGGTACGAGCCGCGGCGTCTGCTCTTCTCCAACGGTCAACAGACCCTCGGCGTCGCGCTGCCATGGGCCATGGCCGCCTGCCTGGTGCGGCCCGGAACTCCGGTCGTGTCCGTCTCCGGCGACGGCGGATTCCTGTTCTCGGCGCAGGAACTCGCGACCGCGGCCCATCTCGGGCTCACCTTCACCCACATCGTGTTCCGGGACAACGCCTATGACATGGTCGGCTTCCAGGAAGTCTTGAAGTACGGCCGCAAATCCGGTGTGCAACTGGGTGATTACGACCTCGTCTCCTACGCGGCGGCCTTCGGCGCCCGCGGCCACCGGGTTACCACGCTGGACGAATTCACCGCGACCCTGCGCCAGGCGCTCGCCGAGGACGGCCCCTCTCTGATCGACGTTCCCGTCGACTACAGCCACAACACCGATCTCGCCGCCCAGCTGCACGACGACCCCTTCGAATAAGGATCATGGACACACATTCGGGTGCCTACGAGCGTTTCCGCCACTGGGCGACAACGCTTCTCACACACCAACGCGCCGACGACGCCGAGGTCTATCAGTTCTCGACGATCGGTGCCCTGCTGGAGGGTGTCTACGACGGCGACGTCACCGTCGCCGAGATCCTGCGCCACGGCGACTTCGGGCTGGGCACCTTCAATCACCTCGACGGCGAAATGGTCATCCTCGACGGCGTCTGCTACCGATTGCGCGCCGACGGAACCGCCGGCCGGGCCGCGCCGACCGATCGCAGCCCGTTCGCGGCGATCACCCGGTTTCACACCGATTTCGAGATCCCGATCCGGACCCGCACCGGGCGCACGGAGGTGATCGCCGCCATCGACCGCCGGATCGCCAGCGCCAACCTGATCTACGCCGTCCGGATCACCGGGCAGTTCGCCGAGCTGCACACCCGCACGGTGATGGCGCAGCAGCCGCCCTACCCGCCGCTGACCCAAGCCACCGAGGAGCAGGCCGAGAAGGTGTTCACGGACGTGCCGGGCACGGTGGTCGGGTTCCGCACCCCCGACTTCGAGCAGGGGATCTCGGTCGCCGGCTATCACCTGCACTTCCTCAACGGTGACCGCACCGGCGGCGGGCACATCCTCGATTTCACGCTCGAGCATGGGGACGTCGCGGTCAGCGGGGCGTCGCAACTGCATCTGAGCCTGCCCACCTCCGGTGACTTCCTCGGCGCCCGGCTGTCCGGCACCGACATCGCCGAGCGGATCAACAAAGCCGAAGGCCCCAAAGGGGGCTCACAGTAGCCGCTACGCCGGAATTCATGGACTGTTCAGGCCAGCGTCAAGTCCACATTGTTGAGTGCACACGCGCACCGCGTGTCCTCACGTTATGCGTGTTGTACAGGTCGCCAACTTCTACGGCCCTCGCTCCGGCGGCCTTCGCACGGCGGTCGATCGGTTGGGCGCCGAATATTGCGCCGGCGGCCACGAGGTCTTCCTGATCGTTCCCGGCCAGCGCGCCGGACGCAGCCAGCTGCGCACCGGTGTGGTCCGAATCACTTTGCCCGCTCGGCTGATTCCGCTCACCGGCGGCTACCGCGCCGTGATGCCCGGGCCGGTCAAGGCTCTCCTGGAGGCCCTGCGGCCCGACGCGTTAGAGGTGTCCGACCGGCTCACGCTGCGGTCACTGGGCCGATGGGGCCGCGACCACGGTGCCACGACGGTGATGATCTCCCACGAGCGGCTGGATCGCCTTGTGGGACAGATACTTCCGCATCGCGCGGCGGTGAAGTTCGCCGATCTGGCCAACGCGCGCACCGCCGCCGATTACGACGCCGTGGTGTGCACCACCGGTTTCGCGCGTGAGGAATTCGACCGCATCGGCGCGACGAACACCGTGACCGTCCCGTTGGGCGTGGACCTGCAGACCTTCCACCCGCGCCGGCACTCGTACCTGCTGCGGCGCCGCTGGGCCGCGCCGACCCAGCTGCTGCTCGTCCACTGCGGTCGGCTGTCGGTGGAAAAGCGCGTCGACCGCAGCATCGACACCGTCGGCGAGTTGCGCCACGCCGGGGTCGATGCCCGACTCGTCGTCGTGGGTGAGGGTCCGTTGCGGGCCAGGCTGGAACGCCAGGCCGCGCGGCTGCCGGTGGACTTCACCGGTTTCGTCTCCGATCGGCACACGGTGGCCGGGCTGCTGGCGTCCGCCGACGTGACGCTGGCTCCCGGGCCGCACGAGACGTTCGGGCTGGCCGCGCTGGAGTCGCTGGCCTGCGGGACGCCGGCCGTCGTCTCGCGCACCTCGGCGCTCACCGAGATCATCACCGCGGACAGCGGCGCCTCGGCGGACAACCACCCGGCCGCCATCGCGCGGGCGGTCAGGGCGGTCACCAGCCGCCCGGAGCACCACCGCCGCGTCTCGGCTCGACGCCGCGCCGAGGACTTCACCTGGCATCGGGCGGCGACGGGCATGCTGGCGTCGTTGGGGGCGCCGACGCTCGACGACCCCGGCGACGCCGAACACACCGCGTAGCTAATAGGTTCTCGGCAGCGCGGCAACCAGCGCTTCGACCTGTGTTCGCGCGAGCGTGGTGACGCTTCCGTCGGGCAGCCCGAGGATGCGGTCGATGGCCAGGCCGTGCAGTCTGAATCGTTTTGTCATGCTGTCGATCGCACGCTCCCGGGCGGATTCGTCGGGCGCCTGCAACACCGCGACGATGGTGGAATTCGTGCGCGCGGCAAGGCCGTAGATCATGTCGGCGACGCCCTCGGGATCGAAGGTGTCGAAGACACCGTCGGCGACCCCCTCCTCGATCAGGCGCGTCAGAAGGGGCAGGACCAGCGCTTCGTCGACCGCTGTTATCCGTGCGTAGAGGTGGGCGTTGTCCGGTCGCAGCAATGACGCCATCGCGGCCAGCTGCTCCGACACATTCATCTGCATCTTGACGTCAAACCCGGCCCGCAGCAAAGCGTTCAGCCGATCCAGCGCGTCGCCGCCACACCCGGCGACCGCATCCTCGACCCCGGCGAACGCGGCCCGCGCGCTGCGCTCGGCCAAGGCCGCGATCAACGCGTCCTTCGATGGAAACCAATGGTAGAAGGCACCTTTGGAGACGCCCGCGTCGGCGATCAGATCGTTTAGGCTGACGTTGTCATATCCGTCACGCAGAAACAGCACCGCCGCCCGATCGAGCAGATCCGCGCGACGGACGTCGGGATGCTTAACTACCCGAGGCACTCTCGGGCTTCCAGCCGACGTACGTCAGGTATAGCCCGACGGAGGCGAGGAAGATGAACAACACCCATAGCGCCGCAGTCGCGCCCGAACTGTAGATGGCGTTGCCGGCCGCGTCGTAGGCCCGCGGCAGCGTCAGCAACAGCAGACCACGGATGAAGAAGAACCAGCCCACGGCCGACACGACGATCGCCGCCAGACCGCGCCAATATTGGTGAAAGGCAATGATGAAAATGCCGCCCATCAACAGGATGGCTCCATACAGCCACGGCCACATGGGATTTGCCTTGAACTCGGTGAATAGTTCCTGCATGTATGAACCGCGGATTGCGATCGTGGTCGGCACGATCGACATGTAGGGGCCCAACACGCGGGCGAACATGCGGGTCCGGGTCTGCGATTGCTCGGATGCGCTCATTGCGCCACCTCCCTGGCTTGCACCGAGAATAACCGACCGGTGGTCGGTATGCCAGACCAACGGTCGGTCGGATTCTTCAGAAGTCGGAGGCCGCCCACGATCCGGGCGGGTAAGGCGGAACCGCGCCGGTGAAGGCACCGTCGGTGAGCCTGCACAGAGTGTCGGAAATCGTTCCGGCGTCGGCCAATACCTGCGGATCGCCGCCCGGCACCACGCGCGCGACCACCGCCTGCCAGGAGTATCCGACGCCGCCGTGCTCGTACCAGACGAACCAGTCCGCACCGTGACTGCCGGCGCGGATCAGCCGGCGGAACGGCAAGGTCGGATCGCTGACCGAGTCCGTCGCGTTGAAGGGCGCGCCGACGTCGGCGATGGGCGGTAGGAGCTTGAGCAGTTCCGGGGGCAGCTGGGACACATGCTGCACCTCCTGCACGGGTGTCGTCAGGGCGCAGTGAGTGTTCGGGATCGCCTGCGCGGGCGTGGCCGTCAGCAGCGCCGACGCGAGCGCAAGGCACCCGGTGACTTGGTAACTGATGCGCGCCATGACATTGCTCCATCTGCGGTCCTACTGAGCAGGACGCTACGCCACCGCTTTGCTGAGCGAGGCCGCTAGGCTGAATCGGTGGAACCGCGGGACCAGGTTTTGATCACGGCCACCGAGTTGGCCGGCCTCATCGAGTCGGGCGCCCCGGTGGCCATCGTCGACGTGCGCTGGCGGCTCGACGAGCCCGACGGACGGCCCGCCTATCTGGAGGGACACCTACCAGGCGCGGTGTATGCGTCCCTCGAGGACGAGCTCAGCGACCACTCGGTCGCCGGTCGCGGCCGCCACCCGCTGCCGTCGGGCAGCAATTTGCAGGCAGCGGCGCGCCGCTGGGGTGTCCGGCAGGACTCGCCGGTGGTGGTCTACGACGACTGGAATCGCGCCGGTTCGGCGCGCGCGTGGTGGGTGTTGACGGCGGCCGGCCTGCCGGACGTCCGCATCCTGGACGGCGGCCTGGCCGCCTGGCGAGCGTCGGGTCGGAGCCTCGAAACCGGGCCCGTCACACCGCAACCCGGGAATGTGACTGTGCCGCATGACGATCTGCGCGCCGGGAACCGACCGTCCCTGACCGCCGAGCAAGCGGGCGCCGGTGTCGTGACGTTGCTCGACGCGCGGGCGCCCGAACGCTTCCGCGGTGAGGTCGAACCGCTGGACCCCGCGGCCGGGCACATCCCCGGCGCCTTGAACCTGCCGAGCACCGCCCTCCTCGCCGCCGACGGCACGTTCATCGCCGGTGATGCACTCACCCAGCTGCTCGCCGAGCGCGGAATCCGTGACGGTGCGTTGGGCGCCTACTGCGGTTCGGGCGTGACGGCCAGCGTCACGGTCGCGGCGCTGGCGGCGGTGGGCTTGAACGCGGCGCTGTTTCCCGGGTCGTGGTCCGAGTGGTGTTCGGATCCGGGGCGCGCGGTGGCGGTCGGCCCCGCCTGAGGGTCAGGCGCCGCCCCAACTTTGCAGGAAGGCGGCGGTCACCCGGGCGGCGTTGTCGGCCGCGATCCGCTTGTAGCAGAAGAACTGAAACGGAAAGCCCGGCAGGTGAAGCGGGTCACCCGGCCCATCCGTGATGCCGCGGATGCCGAGGAACGGGACACCGTGCTCGTCGGCCACCGTTTGGGCGGCCGCGGTCTCCATGTCGGTCGCGTCGAAGGCCGGGTCCGCCGCCGACACGATGTTGAGGTTGCTTATCAGGGCGCTTCGCACCCACCGTCGCGCCGCCGGGCGGAAGTTGCCGGTGTATCGGTATGACCGGTCGGGCGCGCTGCGCGGTTGGCACCCAAAAACGTCCCCGCCGTTCGGGATGCAGGGGAACGCCACGCCGTTGTTGTTGTCCCAGCTGTATCCGTCGCCGCCGACCACGACCTGCGGCCGGCGCCGCAGATCGATCCGGCCGGCGACGCTTTCCAATGCGACGCAGAGCGTTTCGGCCGTCGCCAGCATGGTGGGGTCGACGGGTCGAAACGTGTTGCCGTTGTCCAGTGTCCAGCGCGCCGGTATGGCCACATCCGCGATTTTGGTCCGCGCCGCCCCGCCGGCGACGCCCGAAAACACCACCGCGCCAATCGCGAATCGGGTCAAGGCGGCCTCGGTCGTGTCGACGGCGTTCACCAGGCCGATGCCGGTCATCGCCACGACCACGTTTCGGCCCGCGATCGAGCCGAGGTAGAAATGCCTGCGGTCGACGATCGCCACCGGATCGGGATCGAGCGTGGTGTGCGACAGCACCGCGTCGGCTTCGGCCGGAAAGGCCGACAGCACCAGCATGCGTCTTTCGCCATCTACACCCACCGCACCAGTAAACGCCACCAGACCCCGTGGCTTCGCCGATTCCGGTCCGCCATGGCCACGTCAGCGGCTAGTCTCAGCGGCACTGCAGCCAAACCGGGGGGCGCGGCCCGACGAGGAGTCACGCTCATGCTCGAAGTGATCGAGAGAAGGCCGGGCGGCGAATCCCACAAGCCGCCGGTGCTGTTCGTGCACGGCGCCTGGCATGGCGCCTGGTGTTGGGACGAGCATTTCCTGGAGTTCTTCGCGGACAAGGGCCACCGAGCGCTGGCCGTCAGCCTGCGCGGTCACGGAAAGAGCCCGGCGCCCAAATCGATGCGGCTCTGCTCGATCGCCGACTTCGTTGCCGACGTTGCCGCCGTCGCCGACGGCCTGCCCGAACGGCCGGTGGTGGTCGGCCACTCGCTGGGCGGCTTCGTGGTGCAGAAGTATCTGGAATCGCACGACGCGGCCGCCGCCGTGCTGCTCGCCTCCGCGCCCCCGAGCGGCATCCTGGGATTCTTGGCCCGCCGATTGAAGCGACACCCGTGGTACACAGCCAGCGGCCTGGCGATGACCAAGTCGCTGCGGGGTGTCGGCGCCACACCGGAATTGGCCCGCGAAACCTTCTTCTCCCGGTCGCATTCCGAAGCCGACGTGGCGCGCTATACCGAAAAACTCTGCGAGGAGTACGCCCTGAAGATCGCGATCGACATGCTGTGGCACGACCTGCCCAGGCCGCGGCTGGTCACCACCCCACTGCTCGTGCTCGGGGCCCAGGACGACGTCTGCTTCACACCGCGGGAAGTGCGGGAAACGGCGGCCGCCTACCACACCGAGGCCGAAATCTTCCCTAAGATGAGCCACGACATGATGCTCGACCCAGGGTGGCTCGCCGTCGCCGAACGTATCCACGCGTGGCTCGAAACACGGGTGCCCGCACGATGACTGCTCCATGAGGGGCCGGCTCGACGGGAAGGTCGCGATCATCACCGGGGCGAGCACCGGCCTGGGACCCGTGCTCGGTTCGGTGTTCGTGCGGGAGGGCGCCCGGGTGCTGTTGGCCGCGCGGCGCGAAGAGCTCGTGCGCGAGGCCGCCCGCGCGGCCGGGCCCGGAGCCATCGCGATGCGCGCCGACGTCACCGACGAGCGTGCCGTCGCGGCCATGGTGGCGCGGGCCGTCGACGAATTCGGCCATGTCGACATCCTGTGCAACAACGCCGCCGCGCCCGGAGAGGACCGGTGGATCTGGGAGCAGACCCTGGACAACTGGAACGCCACGATCGCCATCGACGTCACCGCGGCGATGCTGTGCACCCGGGAAGTACTCAACCAGTCGATGCTGGCGCGCCGTCGCGGCGTGATCCTCAACTTCTCCTCCACGGCAGGCTATTCCGGCGTCGTCCGCAAGAGCCACTACGTCACCGCCAAGGCGTCGCTGCGGGCCTTCACCAAGGCGGTGGCGCTGGAGGTTGGGCCACACGGCATCCGGTGCAATTGCATCGTCCCCGGGGCCATCGACACCGAGCTATGGCGTCGGTGGGTGCAACGCACCGCCGACGAGCAGGGGGTGGACGTCGCCGCCCAGCGCGCGAAGGCGCTCAAAGGAGTTGCGCTGCAGGATATCTCCACCACCGAGGATGTCGCCAACCTGGCGTTGTTCCTGGCCAGCGACGAAAGCCGCACCATCACCGGCCAATCGATCCCGGTCGATGCCGGAGGGTACATGCAGGGATGAGCCCACAACTCTCGGTGGCCACGCCCGTGGTGACCATGTTTCCCAAGGCCAGCGGCGACTGGGAGAAACACGCCTCCATCGAGGAGCTGGCCCGCATCGCCGAGACGGCGGATCGGCTCGGCTACCACCACCTGACCTGCAGCGAGCACATCGCGCTGCCCGCGGCCGAGATGGGCCGCCGCGGCGCCCGCTACTGGGATCCGCTGGCCACATTCGGCTACCTGGCCGCGTGCACCCGGCGAATCCGGTTGGCCACCAACGTCCTGGTGCTCGGGTACCACCATCCGCTCGAGATCGCCAAGCGTTACGGCACTTTGGACAAAGTCAGCGACGGCAGGCTCATCCTCGGCGTCGGAGTGGGCAGCCTCAAAGAAGAGTTCGACCTTCTCGGCGCGCCCTTTGACGACCGCGGGCCGCGCGGTGACGACGCCCTCAAGGCGCTGCGCGCGTCGCTGTCGGTCCCGGAACCCACCTACCGTGGCGAGTTCTACGCCTTCGACGGCATGGTCGTGGACCCGTGCGCGGTGCAGCAGCATGTCCCGATCTGGGTGGGCGGCCGCACGTTGCGATCGCTGCGCCGCGCCGCGACGCTGGCCGACGGCTGGGCGCCCTTCAGCGTGGGACTGCCACAGGCGCGAGACTGGTTGGGCCGCATCGAGCTTCGTCCGGGATTCGAGATCGTCCTGCCCCCACCGGCACCGCTGGACCCGATCAACGAGCCGCAGCGCACCCGCGACGCCATCGGGGAAGCCGCCGCACACGGCGCCACGATCGTGCCCGCCGTCTTCCGGCACACCTCGCTGCAGCATTACCTGGACCAATTGCAGGCGCTCGCCGAGCTGCATGATCCCGGCGGCTCCGCGTGATACGCGTCCGGGCAGGCGTATTCAGCCTCACCGCCGCCGCGCCGGCCGACGACGACGGCAGCTACCTGCGTTGGCACCTGCTGGATCACATGCCGGAGCAGTATCAGCTACCCGGGATCGTGTACGGGTTGCGTTGGATCGCCGACGGCGACTACCCGCAGCACCGCCTGGCCGGAAACGGCCCCTTGGCCGAGATCGCCAACGCGGTGCACTACCTGGTCGGTGACCCCGTCGAGCAGACCTTTGACGACTTCGTCACGCTCGGCCGCGCGTTGCGCGAAAACGGCCGGTTCCCCGTCGTCCGGCCGTCGCTGCAAGTCGCCGGGCTTCGCCTGCTGCAGTGGCAATCTGCACCGCATGCGCTCATCTCCGCGGAGGTGGTGCCGTTTCGGCCGCACCGCGGCGTCGTCCTCATCGTCGAAGAACCCGTCGACGGGCGCCGCCCGGACGACTGGCTGCAATGGCTGCACGCCGAGCACCATCCGGCGCTGCTCGCCACGCCGGGCACGGCCGGCGCGTGGACCTTCGGGTCGAGCACCGGCTGGAGCCACCTACCGCGAGGGTGGCGCACGGAGTTCCAGTACATCACCGTCGTCTACCTCGACGCCGACCCGCTGACCACCACCGCCGCATTGGCGCCCAGCATCGAGGACCGGTGGCGATCGGGTGCCGTGCGGCCCTCGTTCGCCGGACCGCTCCGCAGCATGGTCAATTGGGAAGCCTGGCGATAAACCCATCGGTTGACTGGTCGCCAGGGAAAAGAGACCTTCCCGCAATGAAGAGGCCCTATAGTCCTGGCTGCAAAGGAGGTGAGATGACGAATCGGTACGTCTTCGTGGCCGCCGGAATCGCGCTGGCGGCCGGGATGTCCGGCTGTTCCGGCAAGGAAAGCCATCCCGCACCGACCCCGAGTTCGACTCCCGCTGCGGTCACCACGACCGTCATGATCGACGGGAACAAGCACACGATGACCGCGCGGGTCGAATGCAGCAGTTCGGCGGCGCAACCGAACGCGTCTCCCCCGGAATCGGGGGATCTCACCACCCGGATCGGCGTGCACGACGACACGGCGTCGGTCTCGCTGGCCGTCTCGGACGAGAACCCGCCCATGGTCGACGGATTCGCGCTCTCGCTCACGCTGTCCGGCGGCCAGTACCAACTCCCCTATCAGGCCACCAAGTCGGCAACCCAGGTCCAGGCGACCAAGCAGGGCAAGAGTTACACGATCACCGGGACCGGCGAGGCGTCGACCCCGGGCCAAAGCGGCACGCGCCCGGTGACTTTCGGGGTGCACGTGACCTGCCCGTGAGCGCGGCGCGGCGGACCCGGTCTTCGTCCCCTTCCGCAAGCGGAGTGGTTGTCTACCGCGACCGCCTCTGCGATGCTGGCAGCTTGGACATCTTCGCGGAGTGGCAAAGCGGCGGCACGGAGCTGCGCTGGCGGTCGACCACCGCCGCCAACGACGGGCACGAGGTCGCGGTGTTCAGCCGCCGTTGCGGCACACCCGGCGCGCCCGCGCTGGTGCTCGTGCACGGCTTCCCGACGTCGAGCATCGACTTCTTCGCGCTGGCGCGCGAGCTGGGCTCGGAGTTCGACATCTACCTGCTGGACTTCCCGGGCTACGGCCTGTCCGACAAACCGGCTGAGCCGTACGTGTATTCGCTCTACGACGACGCGCGTCTGCTCGTGTACGCGATCACCCAGGTGTGGAACCTCACCGACTACCGCATGCTCACCCATGACCGCGGCAGCAGCGTCGGCATGATCGCCGTGGAGATGCTGGCGGCCCTCGATCCGCCGGCCGTACCGGTCGACCTCATCGTGACGAATGCCAACATCTACCTGCCGCTGTCGAACCTCACCGTCTTCCAGACCGCGTTGCTCGATCCCGCGACCGGGCGGCAAACCGCGGCGGCGACGACGCCGGACATGCTGGCCGCCGGAATGGGCGCCAGCACCTTCATGCCGCGGCGAACGCTGGACGACCCCGAGATCGCCGCGTTGGCTAAGTGCTTCGCGCACAACGACGGAATCCGCGTGCTGCCCGACACCATTCAATACCTCAACGAGCGCGCCGCTGACGAAACCGGTTGGCTGGAAGCGCTTTCCAAGAGCCCGATCAACACCACCGTGGTATGGGGGTTGCACGATAACGTCGCGCCGCTGCGCGTTCCCAACCATGTGTGGCAGACGTATCTGAAGACCAAGCCCGGCCGCAACCGCTACTGGGTGGTGCCCGGCGCCGACCACTACCTGCAATGCGACGCCCCCGGCCCGCTCGCCGAGATCGTCCGTCTCACCGCCCGGGGCGGGGACATCCCGCTGCAGACGCTCGGCAACGAGCCCGACGGCGCGGTGCTGATCGACCAAAGCGCTTAACTTCGCCCCCCGAGTGTGCGCCTAGCCGCACGTTCGAGCTCGAGTGTGCGGCTGGCCGCGCACTCGCACCGGAGAGACCAGCGCTTCAGCCCGTGACGACGGGCAGCCGCGCCCAGCCGCGCACACTCGCGGTGTGCGCCCGCTGGGCGTTGGCGTAGTCGACCTCCCAGTCGGGCCAGCGCTTGAGGACCTCTTCGAGAGCTACCCGGCCTTCCATCCGGGCCAGCGCAGAGCCCAGGCAGAAGTGCAGGCCCTGCCCGAAGCTCAGGTGGGCGCCCTGGCGGTGGATGTCGTAGCGATCCGGGTCGTCGAAGTGGCGATCGTCACGGTTGGCGGAACCGTTGAGCAGCAACATGTATGAGCCTTCGGGCACGACGGTGCCGTAGAGTTCGGCGTCCCGGGCGACGTACCGGGCCTGCACCGGCGACGGCGGTTCGTAGCGCAGGGTCTCCTCGACCGCGCCGGGAATCAGCGCCGGGTTCGCCACCAGTTCGCGGCGCTGATCCGGATGATCCGACAGCAGCTGCCCCATGTAGCCGATCAGCCGCGCGGTCGTCTCGTTCCCCGCGCCGGCGATCATGGCCGTGTAGGCCAGCACCTCGGTTCGCGACAACGGCCGCCGCGTGCCGTCGGGCTCGTCGACCTCGGCCCGCAGCAGATCGGTCATCAGATCGTCTGACGGGTGATCGGCGCGCCACTCGATGTACTCGGCGAACAGGGCGATGCTCTCCTCGAAAAGCTTCGCATTCACCGCGGCGGGGTCGCGCTCGTCAGACAACTCGATGTACGCCCCGCCGCGATCGCGAATCTTCTCCTGGTCCTGTTCGGGGATGCCCAGCAGGTACCCGATCGTCCGCATCGGCATCATCGCCCCGAGGTCGGCGATGAAATCGAAGCCGCCGGCGCCGACCAGCGGATCCAGCTCCCGCACACAGAATCCGCGCACCAGGTCCTCGACGGCCAGCATGCGCCGCGGCGTGAACACCCGCGACAGCAGGCGGCGGTGCAGGTCGTGCAGCGGCGGATCCTCGAACAACAGAATTCCCGGGGGCACTTCGATATTGGCGAACAGGATGTCGGCCGTGGTTCCGCGACCGGAGCGGTACGTTTGCCAGTTCGGCAGTTCGCGCGCCACGTCCTCGTAGCGGCTCAGCGCGTAGAAGTTGTATTTCTCGTTGTAGTAGAGCGGCGCTTCGTCGCGCATGCGCTTCCACACCGGGTACGGGTTGTCGTCGATGTCGGAATCGAACGGGTCGTAGTACAAGTCGACCACGCTGGTGCCTGACATTCTGGAATCCCTTCGCTCAGTCGTTTCGGTGCAGGAAGCCGTGCAGGATTGCCTGAACCAGTTCTTCGACGATCACCTCTCGCGACGGCGGCCTGGCGCCGAAATAGGTGGACCGCAACGCGGCCATGCCGGCGATCATCGCGACGGTCGAGTGGGCGGGCAGGTCGGGATGGTCGGACCGCAGGCCCCGCAGGTGCATGCCCTCGGCGCTGATCTGACCGAGCGCCCGGATCGCCTGCCTGATCTCCGCGATGCCGGCGTCGGCCTTCTCCTCCTCACTCAGCGCCTCCGAGGCCATCAGCGTCAACAGCAGGCCCTGGTGTTCGACGAACACGTCGTAGAGCTGCCCGACGAAGTGTCGCGCCAACTCCTTCTCGTCGGTCTCCTCCGGGACCACCGACTGCCAGGTCTTGCCGAACTCGTCGACGAAGGTGGTGAAGGGCAGGACGAGCGCCTCCCGGAACAGCGCCGCCTTCGAACCGAAGTGCCGAAACAGCAGGTGCTCGGTAACCCCTGCGGCCTGGGCGATTTCACGCGTCGTCGTGCTTCGGTAGTCCTGGCGGGCGAAGCGGGCCCGCGCCGCGTCGAGCAGCAACCCCCGCGGTGCGCCTCGGGGCCGGCGCGACGCCGCGGCCGACGCGCCGCGCTTCGTGGGTGGCCGCTGGGGCACGGTTGTCGCTCCTGTCCGGGTGGTTGACTGCCTTTAGGATAGTGTGCACTATCTAAAGAGTCGAGCGTTGAAAGGGGTGCGAGCGTGGGCGCCGTGATCATGCTGGGCACGTTGTTCGGGTTGATCGCCCTGATCTTCGGGCTGGTGCTGCGCTTCGACCCGCAGGCACGCCGGACCCCGGGGAACGACCGGTGAGCTCCCAGATGACGCCCGTGATGAAGGCGGCCAGCGACTTTGCCCTCGTCGGCGGCATCACGTTCACCGCGCTCGGCGTGTTCTTGAGCGTTCGCCGGCGCCGCCTGCACCCGCTCCTGCTGCTGTGCATCTCGGCGATCTCGTTCTCGTGGATCGAGGCGCCATACGACTGGGCGATGTACGCGCAGTTCCCGCCGGCCATCCCGCGCATGCCATCCTGGTGGCCGCTGAACGTGACGTGGGGCGGGCTGCCCCTGTTCGTTCCGGTCGGCTACATCTCCTACTTCGTGCTGCCGGCTGTGACGGGCACGGCGCTCGGGCGGTGGCTGAGCGCGCGGTTTGGGTGGCGAAGGCCGCCAACCCTTTTGGTGGTGGGACTGATCGTCGGCTTCTGCTGGGCGCTCTTCTTCAACGGGTTCCTGGGCGCCAAGCTCGGCGTGTTCTATTACGGCAGGGTGATTCCGGGGCTGGCCATCCGCGAGGGGACCGTGCATCAGTACCCGCTCTACGACTCCCTCGCGATGGCGATCCAGATGATGGTCTTCACCTATCTGCTCGGCCGCACCGACTCGCAGGGACGCAACGTCATCGAGATGTGGGCCGCCAACCGGTCGAAGAGCCGCCTCGCATCTTCGCTGCTGTCCGTCGCCGCCGTGATCGTCATCGGCAACCTGCTCTACGGCGCGGTTTTCGCGCCGCACCTGGTGACGAAGCTGGGCGGGTGGGTGACGGCGGGGCCGACGGAACAGCTGTTCCCGGGCGTGCCGAACCAACCCGCATAGAAATCCGCGCGCCCAGCGTGGGGTTGTCGGGCCGAAATGCGCGAATTCGGCTCAACAACTCGACGTTCGGATCCGGCTCGGGGAAGTCAGCCAAGCGCCTCGGGAAGCACGACGTCGCCCACGCGCTTCAGATACTGCCACGCGATCTCGGGCGGCAGCCCGCCGCACAGCGGCGACAGGTTGAGCACCTGCCCGGCACGGACTCGCGAAACAGCTTCTGGCACAGAGATAATCACGTGCGACTTCCCCGTCTCGCGCAGCTGGTCGACGGTGTCCACGTGGGAGAAACCGGCCGTCGTCTCGTCCCCTGGATTCCAGGCGGCGTAGGTGCGCACGTCGTGCAACAGGTGATCGCCGATCTCCTTCCACGCCTGGTCCACGTCGTCGGCGACGAACACCACCGAAGGGGTGTCGCGGCTGGGAAACATCGTCGGCCCCGGTGTATGGCCGTGTTCGCGGCACGCCTCCTCGTAGGCCTCCTGCATGCCCGTGGCGTTGGCGTTGCCGAGCATGCCCAGTCCGTACCTGCCGGCCCGACGCGCGGCGGCCAACGTTCCCCCGCCCCACATCATCGACGGACCGCCCTCGGTGAGTGGCGCCGGTGTCACCGCGATCCGGCGGCCGCCGTCGTCAACCGTTTCGCCCGCGAGCAGCCGGCGCAACAGTCCCAGCTTTTCGTCCGCGAGCCGGCCGCGCTTGCGGATTTCCAGCCCGAAGTGCTCGAACTCCTCGGGCCGGTACCCGAGGGCAAGCGTGTACGACGCGCGACCGCCGCTGACGAGGTCGAGGACCGTCATGTCCTCGGCCAACCGCACCGGGTCGTAGAACGGCAGAATCAGGATCAGGTTCATCGGCAACCGCTCGGTGCGCGCCGCGATGGCCGGCGCCAGCATCAGCGGCGACGGCAAATAGCCGTCCTCCGAGCCGTGGTGCTCGCACAGGACAGCGGCCAGAGCACCGTGTTCCTCGGCCCAGGCACACATTTCGGGCACCGCGGCGTACAGCGCGGCGGGTGGAGCCCCCCACGACGGGGCACGCATATCGAAGCGCAGTGTGTACACGGCAAACTCCTCGCTGGCCGAATCCGTTGCGACGTACGTTACACGTCTAGTCGAAGGCGTAAAGCGGAGCATGACCGCGATGCCCACCGAACTGAGTAGGCCGGGGCAGCGTAACCTAAGATTTGTTCTTTAAGATAGTGTGCGCTCTCTTAAACCCTTGACCGCGCGGCCCCGCGCTGTTAGCTTCCGAATCGAACGTTGAGCGATAGCAGCCGGCCGCCGGCGTAAGGGCAACGGCCGCCTCAGCTTTCACCACACACCCGCCACGAGGAGGACGGCATGACGGCTCACCGCGTGGTGGTGTGGGCGACGGGCGGCATCGGGTCGATCGCCATCCGGACCATTCAGCGTCGCCCAAACCTGGACTTGGTCGGTGTGTGGGTGCACTCGCCGGAGAAGGACGGCAAGGACGCCGGCGAACTCGCCAACGGCGAGCCGATCGGTCTGACCGCCACCACCGACGCGGACGCACTGATCGCGCTGAAGCCCGATTGCGTCATCTACGCCGCCAGCGGCCCGGAGCGCGACGCGCTGGCCATCCCCGACTACGTCCGGCTACTCGAGGCCGGCATCAACGTCGTCACGACCAGCACCACGCGGCTGGTCAACCCGCACGCCTACGAACCCGCGGAATGGCGCGACCAGCTGGTGGCCGCGGCCAAGCACGGCCAGGTTTCGCTGTACGCGTCGGGGATCGAACCCGGCTTCGCCGCCGACTACCTGCCGCTGGTGTTGTCCACCCAGTCGTCGTCCATCGAGAAGATCCACGCATTCGAGATCGGTCTGTACGACGACTACGGCGTCCCCGACATCATGAGCGACGCATTGGGTTTCGGCCGGCCGCTCGACTACCAGCCGTGGATCGGGTTTCCGGGGGCGATCGCCGGCGAATGGCAGGGACAGATCCGGTTGGTCGCCGACGCACTCGGCGTCGAGGTGCAGGAGGTCCGCGAATATTTCGACCGCGCGGTCACCGACCGGACGCTGGAGGTCGCCATGGGCACCGTCGAGGCGGGGACCTGTGGCGCGCTGCGCATGCGGGCGATCGGCGTGGTCAACGGCCGCGAGGCCATCGTCATCGAGCACGTCACCCGGCTGGCCCACGACGTCGCCCCGGACTGGCCGACCGGCATCGGGGACCTGTCCTATCGGGTGCTGATCAGCGGCGACCCCGACATCGATTGCACCTTGGCGGCGACGCTCAAAGACCCGCGCAAGGCCGGGGTGGCGGGGATGACGTCGGGCGCCGGCGCCATGGTCGCGACCGCCATGCGCGTGGTCAACGCCGTGCCGTATGTCGTTGCCGCAGAACCCGGGCTGCTGAGTTCGGTCGACCTGCCCCTCACGATTCCAAAGCACGCGTTCGCCACTTAGTCTGCCCGAGTGACGTTTAACCCACTCGAGGAACTCACGCTGCCACAGCTCCGGGAGCGCACCAGCATGAAGTGGCGCGCGCACCCGGACGACGTGCTGCCGCTGTGGGTCGCCGAGATGGACGTCAACCTCGCCCCGACGGTGGCCGACGCCCTGCGGCGGGTCATCGACATCGGTGACACCGGATACCCGTGCGGCACCGCGTTCGCCGAAGCGGTCAGCGAATTCGCCTCGCGCCGTTGGCAATGGCACGACCTGGAGGTCGGCCGCACGGCGATCGTCCCGGACGTCATGCTCGGTGCCGTCGAGGTGCTGCGCTTGGTCACGGGCCGTGGCGATGCCGTCATCGTCAACCCGCCGGTGTATGCGCCGTTCTACGCGTTCGTGTCGCACGACGGCCGCAGGATCGTCGAGGCGCCGCTGGGCGCCGGGGGCCGGATCGATCTGGACGTGTTGGCGGAAGCCTTCGCGCGCGCCCGCGCGGGGGGCGGCAGGGCGGCGTACCTGTTGTGCAATCCGCACAACCCCACCGGGACGGTGCACACGGCCGACGAACTCGGCGCGGTCGCCGAGCTGGCCCGCCGGTTCGATGTCCGGGTGGTGTCGGACGAGATTCACTCGCCCGTCGTCTTGCCCGGCGCCCGGTTCACCCCATTCCTGACGGTGCCCGGAGCCGAGAACGCCTTCGCCCTGATGTCCGCCTCCAAGGCCTGGAACCTGTCCGGCCTCAAGGCGGCGCTGGCCATCGCCGGACCGGAGGCGGTCGCGGACCTGCACCGGATGCCCGAGGAGGTCAGCCACGGGCCGAGCCACTTCGGCGTCATCGCCCACGCCGAAGCGTTCCGAACCGGCGACGATTGGCTCGACGCACTGCTGCGCGGCCTGGATGAAAACCGAACGCTGCTCGGCGATCTGGTCACCCAGCACCTGCCGGGCGTGAAATGCCAATGGCCGCAAGGGACTTACCTCGCCTGGCTGGATTGCCGGAAGCTCGGATTCGTCGAAGAATCCGCCGCGGGTCTGGCGGTGGTCGCCGACCTGTCCGGGGCCGCCCGGTGGTTCCTCGACCACGCTCGGGTGGCGCTCAGTTCCGGCCACGTCTTCGGAACCGGCGGCGCCGGCCATGTCCGATTGAACTTCGCGACCTCGCGGGCCATCCTGACCGAGGCCGTGTCGCGGATGGGCCGGGCGCTCGCCGACGCCCGCTAGGCGGGGATCTCCTCGGCGCCGCGGCCCAGGTTGCGGAAGCCCTCGGCAGGCTCCTTCAAGCCAAGCACGAACGGCAGCGAGCTCAGCTCGAGTTTCATCGTCGCCCCGAACCGCCGAAAGAAGCCGGACTCGGGCTGTGCGAGGGAAACCTGCGAGGTCGCGAGGTCGATGTAGTGCGTCGGCGTCTCCCCGATGTCGTCGAAGATGTGGGTCAGCGATTTGCACTGGGAGCGCACCGATTCGTCGAGGCAGGCCGCGACGGAATCGGTCATCAGCACGTATTCGACCACGGGGACCATGTTTTTCAGCATGCGATGCACCAGGATGACGTCGAAGCCGGCGAGCTCCACGTGGCGCTTCACCCGTTGTTCGGCCACCTCACCCTGATGGACCACGAATTTCAGCGAGAGGTTATCCAACTGCGCGCAACTCGCGCACTCGCAGGCGAGGTCCTTCTTGAAGCGCTCGCGCCGCGCGATGAACGCCTCCCGCATCCGGGACAGCCGGTCACACACCAGCACTTTGGCGTCGCCGTCGGGCGCCCAGAAGAAGGCGGCGTCACCCTCGAGCTTCGCCAGCTTCAGCCCCCTGCCTGCGTCGATCACCGACTCCAGCAGGCCCGCCACCGTCAACTGCGCATGGGCTAGGTGCGTTCGGTTCCATTGCATGTAGTGGGTGTAACCGCTGATGTCCGCGATGACGAGGACCGCGCGCCGAATCGCCATGAACAAGCCAGTTTAATGTCCACACGACGTCTAGCCCAATGAAATCTCCCACTAGACGAACTCGCGTTGTCGCGAGAGGCTTGCAGAGGCGCCCGCCCACCGGAGGAGCTGAATATGCATGTGCTACGAACCCCGGACTCCCGATTCGAAAACCTGGAGGGCTATCCGTTCGTAGCGAACTACGTTGACGTCGCGGCAAGCGACACCCAGCCGCTGCGCATGCACTTTCTGGACGAGGGCCCCGCCGACGGGCCGCCGATCGTGCTGCTGCACGGGGAGCCCACCTGGAGCTACCTGTACCGGACGATGATCCAGCCGCTGGCCGACGCCGGGAACCGCGTGCTCGCGCCCGACCTGATCGGTTTCGGCCGCTCCGACAAGCCCGGCCGGATCGAGGATTACACCTATCAACGGCACGTCGAATGGGTGACGTCGTGGTTCGAACGGCTGAACCTCAAGGACGTGACGCTGTTCGTGCAGGACTGGGGATCGCTGATCGGGCTGCGCATCGCCGCCGAACAGGGTGACCGCATCGCACGGCTCGTGGTGGCCAACGGCTTCCTGCCGACCGCGGAGCGACCCACCCCGCCCGCCTTCTACGCCTGGCGCGCGTTCGCGCGCTACTCCCCCGTGTTGCCCGCTGGCCGCATCGTTGCGGTGGGGACCGTGCGCCGGGTTTCCGCCAGGGTCAGGGCTGGGTATGACGCGCCGTTTCCCGACAAGACGTATCAGGCCGGTGCCCGGGCCTTCCCGCAGTTGGTGCCGACCTCACCGGACGATCCGGCGATCCCCGCCAACAGGGCCGCGTGGAAGGCCCTGGGCCAATGGGAGAAACCCTGCCTCGCCATTTTCGGGGCCCGCGATCCGATCCTCGGCAAAGCTGACCGTCCCCTCATCAAGCACATCCCCGGCGCCGCGGGCCAGCCGCACGCCCGCATCAACGCCAGTCATTTCATCCAGGAAGACTCCGGACCCGAACTGGCCGAACGCATTCTGTCCTGGCAGCAAGCGCTGCGCTGACGGCGTCAGCGGGTACTGACGAGCCGCACGACGCCCCGCATGACCACTCTGCTCGCTGGCCAGGAGGACATGCTCGTCGACATCGCCCTCGACCTCACCGGTGCGACGATCAGCCCGTGACGGCCAGCACGGCTTCCGCCAACTCGGGCCGGCAGACCACCAAATCAGGCAATTTCGGGTCCGACCGGTTGTAGGCGAGGGCGGACCCGTCGATGCGGGAGGTATGCAGGCCGGCCGCTCTTGCCACGGCCACCGGCGCGGCCGAGTCCCATTCGAATTGGCCGCCGGCGTGCACGTACACATCCGACAAGCCCTGGACGATCGATGCCACTTTGGCCCCGGCAGAACCCATTTCGACCAGCACCCCGTCCAGCGCGTCGCGGACGGTCAGCGCAACGGCCGGGGGCCGGGTGCGCGACACCACGATGCGCGGCTTGCCCGGCGCGGCGGGGGGCCAGGCCACCTCGGGGGTGGCCAGGGTGATCCCCTGCGCCGGCAGCGCCACCGCCCCGGCGACGAGCTCACCGGCCTCCCACAGCGCGACGTGGACCGCCCAGTCGTCGCGCCCGAGCTCGGAGAATTCCCGCGTCCCGTCAAGCGGATCGACGATCCACACCCGCTCCGAGCGCAGCCGGACCGGGTCGTCGGCGCCCTCCTCGGACAGCACCGCGTCGTCGGGCCGCTCGCCCGCCAGCGCCTCCATCAGAAAGTCATGGGATCGCTTGTCGCCCGCGGCTTTCCGCTCGCCCGCTTCCGCGTCTGCGAACTCTTCCCGGACCGTGAGCAACAGCCGTCCAGCCTCGGTGGCCAACCGCGCGGCCAGTTCGTGGTCATCCGTCAGCTGCAAGGCCATCACAATCCTTAAGTTGGCAGTGTTGACCAACTTTACCCTGCCATCGCGGCGCCGGCGGGCACCACCCCTCGCGGAATGTTCCGGCCGTAATCTGTTGATCGTGAGCGGGGGCAACGTTCCTTTGTTGGGTCGTCTGGGGCGCAGTACGCGGGGGCGTCTGGTCGTGATCGGGACCGTGTCGGCGGTCGCGCTGGGCGGCATCCTCATCTTCGTGGTGCTGAAGCTGACCCAGGGTGACCAGGGCGTCAAGCCACCCACCGCCCAGCCGGCACCGCCGCAGAGCTTCGCGATCCCGGGCTGCTACAACCTGTCCGTTCCGCCCGTCGAACGGCCTAAGCGGCTCAACGTGCTGGGCTGCGCGAGCGTCGCCGTTGCGCTGCAAGACATGTCGTGGAGTTCGTGGGGCCAACAGGGCGCCGACGGCAGTGGCACGGCCGTGTTCAAGGTCTGCGATCCGAATTGCGCGGCCGGGTATGAACTCACCGAACCCGTAATCGTCCACGCGTGGAATCCACAGCCGCCGCGGCGCGAGGCCATCTGCCAGGTCGGCTTGAACATCTTCGCCGACATGATCCTGGCCTTTCCCAAAGGTGTTCCCCCGCCGACCGTGCAGAAGATGAACACCCAGTACAACGGGGAACCGGCGGTGCACTTCGCCAACTACTCGAGCGGCGACACGCGCGGAACGCAATTCATCGGCTACACGTACTGCAACTGATCGCCGCGCTCGCGATCGCCGCTGAACCGACGGCGGCGACCCGTCCCCCGCAAGCGGGAGGTGCCCCCATCACCCGGCTCCGCCGCGCTCGCGATCGCCGCTAGACCTCGATCACCACGGCGCCGCCCTGGCCACCACCCGCGCACATGGCCGCGACGCCGATGCCGCCGCCACGGCGGGCCAGCTCGTAGACCAGCGTGGTCACCATGCGCGCGCCCGAGGCCGCGATGGGGTGGCCGAGGCTGCAGCCGCTGCCGGAGAAGTTCACCTTCTCCTCGTCGATGCCGTACTCGCGGCACGCCGCGATCGGCACCGAGGCGAACGCCTCGTTGATCTCCCACAGCGCGACGTCGTCGACCGACAGCCCGGCCCGCTGCAGCACTTTGCCGATGACCTTGACGGCCCCCAGCCCGGTGTCGCGGGGGGCGACGCCCGCGGCCGCCCACGCCCGGACCGCGCCCATGACATTGAGGTTTTCGGCCGCGGCGTAGTCGCGGTCCACGAGAGCCACCGCCGCGGCGGCGTCATTGGTGCCGCTGCTGTTGCCGGCCGTGATCGAGAACCCCTCGATCTCGGGGTGCAGCACTTTGAGCGCGGCGAGCTTTTCGACGGTGGTGTCCCGGCGGGGATGCTCGTCCACGGAGAACTCGGTGACCGAACCGTCGAACTGGGTGACCTTCAGCGGAATGATCTCGTCGACGAACTTGCCCGCGTCCATGGCCGCGATGGCGCGCTGATGTGAGCGGGCCGCCCAGGCGTCCATCTCCTCGCGCGTGATCCCGACCGCCTGGGCGGTGTTCCAGCCCACGGTGATCGACATGTCCTTGGCGGGCGCGTCCGGCGTCTCGACGTGCGTCGGCGGCATCCAGCGCTCCTCGAACTTGAGCTCCGGGCCGGGGATCCGCCAGTTGGTCAGCGGCGTCATCGACAACGACTGCACGCCGCCGGCGATCAGCACGCGTTCCATCCCGGAACCGATCTGCGCCGCCGCGTTGCCGATGGCGGTCAGGCTGCCCGCACAGTGCCGGTTCACCGACTGGCCGGGAATGTCCTCCATCCCCGTGGCGGTGGCGGCATACCTCGCCAAATCCCCGCCCCCGTAATGGGATTCAGCGAAGATGATGTCGTCGATGGCGGACGGGTCGACGCCGGAGCGGCGCACGACCTCCGGAAGCACCGTGGTGATCAGCGTCTCGGGTGGCGTGTTGACGAGCGTGCCCTTGAAGGAGCGGCCGATCGCCGTCCGAACCGCTCCGACAATGACGGGTTTGGCCATGTTCTCAACCTCGAACGGTCTGGCTGCGGTCGGCAGCGCGGGTGTCAGCAGATGACGCGAATCGTAACAAATACCGTATGGCCAATAGTAAACGGCCTGAGTTTCCGCCATCCCGATACCGACCGCGCGTGACAGGACACAATGGGTCGATGACAACCAGACCAGTCGCCGTGCGTGACACCACCGAGCTCACCGCGTATCGCGTCGCGGCGATGCTCCTGGGCGTGGGGACGCTGCACTTCGTGGCGCCCAAACCGTTCGACACGATCGTCCCGGCCGAGCTCCCGGGCAGCGCCCGCTTCTACACCTATGCGTCCGGGGTGGCCGAGGTGGGCATCGGAGCGGCGTTGCTGCCGCGACGCACGCGGCGACTGGCCGCGCTCGCGGCCGCCGTGTTGTTCGTCGGCGTGTTTCCGGCCAACGTCAACATGTGCCGGCTGTGGTGGGACAAGCCCTGGCCGATGCGGATCGTCGCCCTGGCCCGGTTGCCCCTGCAGATCCCCATGATCACCACCGCACTCAAGATCAGCCGCAACAGCTGAGGGCACCCATCTTCGTCACATGCGCCACAGCCGTCGCTGGGTGCGGGGATGCCCGACGTGCCCGCCTCTCAGCGACAATGCGTTCGTTGGGCTGGGCGGCGGCCTCATCGCCCACGTTGTCGCTCCGAGGCGGGCAACCCGTGCGTCTGCCGGCGCGGGGGCTGGTGCTGCCTCTGCGACTGGCCCGACCACGGGACGCTCCGCAAAGCGCCTGTGCCGCAGGCGGACTCAGCCACCGATGTCGACCGAGCGGCCCAGGAAAGCCATCAGTCGCGCGGTCGGCGTCGCGTCATCCGGTGCGGGCTGGGCCGGCCCGAAGCCGCCCGGCCGCCGCAACAGGTGCTCGGGCAGCGACTCCACCAACCCGCGGCACAGCCCCAGCAGGTCCGCGGGCAGCTCGATCAGCCGCCCTTGCGACCGTTGGATGTCCCAGGCGTGCATGGCCAGGTCGGACACCGGATACGTCAGCGCCCGCCGCAACGGAACCTCACCTTCGGGCGACCTCCGCGGTCCGTCGAGGTCGGCGCCGGGCAACCCGGCCCGCAGCCGCGCCGCCAGCTCGCGCAGCCGCTGGCTCGGGTCATCGCATATCCAGTCGGCAGGCTGCGACGGGCGGTCCCAGAGCTCACCGTCCTCGACCAGGGTCACCACTTTCGCCGCGCTGCCCGTGACGTGCCCGACCAGCTCGCGCAGGCTCCAGCCCTCGAGATTGGACGGCTGATCCCAGCGCTCCGGGGAAACCTGGTCGACGGCGGCGATGAGCAGATCGATTGCCTCGGTGGCCAGCACGCCGATCCGGGAGTTCGTGTCGTTCATG
>NZ_LZJA01000090.1:0-8644 GCF_001666785.1 Mycobacterium sp. E3305
TCCGAGGCGACCGGTCGCCGGTTCGAGGCGCTGTCGGCGCTGTCGGCCGGGGTCAAAGACGGGCGCGCCCCCGCCGGGGTACGGCGGCTACCCCCAGCCCGGCTATGGGGCACCCGCCGCCCCGGGGTTCAGCGTCGGTGACGCCTTCAGCTGGGCTTGGAACACGTTCACCAAGAACGCGCTGGTGTTAATCGTGCCGGCGCTGGTGTACGGCCTGTTGTTCGGCGTGGCCACCGGGGTGAACATCGCGGGCCAGAACATGTCGCCGAACACGGCGACCAGTGACGACTACGGCTTTTATTTCACGACCAACCTCACCGGCGCCGCCCTGGTCGTCTTCATCATCGGCACCCTGCTGACCTACCTGGTCACCGCGTTCGCCCAGGCCGGCTTCCTGTCCGGCTGCCTGGACATCGCCGACGGGCGGCCGGTGACCATCGCGTCGTTCTTCAGGCCCCGCAACCTGGGGATGGCATTCCTGGCCGCGCTGATCGTCGGTGTCCTCACCTCGATCGGCTACTCGTTGTGCTTCGTTCCGGGCCTGGTGCTGAGCCTGTTCGTGCAGTTCACCATCCTGTTCGTCGTCGATCGTTCGGAGTCGGCGATCAAGGGCTTCACCTCCAGCTTCTCGCTGGTGGGGTCGAATTTCGCCAACGCGCTGCTGGTGTGGCTGGTGGTGATGGCCCTGATCTTCGCCGGGGCGCTGGCGTGCGGGGTCGGCCTGCTGGTGACGGCGCCGCTCGACGCGCTGATCCTGACCTACGCCTACCGCAAGCTGACCGGCGGCCAGGTTGTTCCCGTGCCGCAGTCGGGCTACCAGCCGGGCCCGCCGCCCGGGCCGCAGCAGGTCTGACCTCAAAGCCACGCCCGAAGTTACGGCGCTGTTAGCCGCGGCTGTGGTGCGCTGCGGCCTTGTGGCGCTTGTGATGCAATCACCTTGTTATGAGCATCAAAGTCGCGCTGGAGCACCGCACCAGCTACACCTTTGACCGGCCGGTCCGGGTGTTCCCGCACGTCGTTCGGCTGCGACCGGCGCCCCATTGCCGCACGCCCCTCGAGGCCTACTCGCTGCGCATCGAGCCGGAAGAGCACTTCATCAACTGGCAGCAGGACGTGGTAGGCAATTTCCTTGCGCGGCTTGTTTTTCCGAATCCGATGCGCCGGCTGACCATCACGGTGGGACTCATCGCCGACCTCAAGGTGATCAACCCGTTCGACTTCTTCATCGAGGACTGGGCCGAGACCTGGGCCCCCTCCACCGGACGGGCCGGGCTGACCTATCCCAAGGATCTGGCCGACGACCTGGAGCCCTACCTGCGCCCCGTCGACGAAGCGGGCGAGGGATCGGGGCCGGGTGAGCTCACGCGGGCGTGGGTGGAGAACTTCTCGGTGGACGAGGGCACGCGCACCATCGACTTGCTGGTCGCGCTCAACCACGCGGTCAACGCCGACGTCGCCTACAGCCTGCGGATGGAACCCGGTGTCCAGACACCGGATTACACGCTGCGCACCGGGGTGGGCTCGTGCCGCGACTCCGCGTGGCTGCTGGTGTCGATCCTGCGCCAGCTCGGCCTGGCTGCCCGCTTCGTGTCGGGATATCTGGTGCAGCTCGCCTCGGACGTGGAGGCGCTCGACGGGCCGTCGGGCCCCGCCGCCGACTTCACCGACCTGCACGCCTGGACCGAGGTGTACATCCCGGGTGCGGGCTGGATCGGGCTGGACCCGACGTCGGGGCTGTTCGCCGGCGAGGGCCACATCCCGCTGGCCGCCACGCCGCACCCGGCGTCCGCGGCACCCATCAGCGGCGGCACCGAGCCCTGCGAATCGGTGCTGGAGTTCTCCAACACCGTCACCCGCATCCACGAGGACCCCCGCGTCACGCTGCCCTACACCGACGAGGCGTGGCAGACGATCTGCGACGTCGGCCGGCGCGTGGACGAACGGCTGGCCGCCGCCGACGTGCGGCTGACCATCGGCGGTGAGCCGACCTTCGTCTCGGTGGACAATCAGGTCGCCAAGGAGTGGACCACCGCCGCCGACGGGCCGCACAAGCGGCAGCGCGCCTCCGACCTGGCCGCGCGCCTCAAGGAGGTGTGGGCGCCGAACGGGTTGATCCAGCGCGGGCAGGGCCGTTGGTATCCGGGCGAACCGTTGCCGCGCTGGCAGATTGCGCTCTACTGGCGCACCGACGGGCGGCCGCTGTGGAACGACGGCGCGCTGTTGGCCGACCCGTGGGGGGACCGGCCGGAAGCAGTCGACGGTGAGGCCGCCCGCCAGGTGCTCGCCGGCCTCGCCGACGGGCTGGGGCTGCCACTTTCGCAGGTGCGGCCCGCCTACGAGGACCCGCTGCACCGGCTGGCGGAAAAGGTCCGGCAACCGGAGGGCGACCCGGTGGACCCGGCCGACGACCTCGAGGAGGACACCCCCGCCGGTCGCGCGGCGCTGCTGGCCCGCCTCGACGAATCCGTAACGGCCCCGGCGGCTTTCGTGCTGCCGCTGCACCGCCGCGACGACGGCGCCGGGTGGGCCAGCGCGGACTGGCGGCTGCGCCGGGGCCGAATCGTGCTGCTGCACGGCGATTCTCCGGCGGGTCTGCGCCTGCCCCTGGACGCGATCAGCTGGCGACCGCCGCGCCCGTCGTTCGACGCCGATCCCCACGCCGCCGGCGATGCGCTGACGACGGAATCGGACCAGGCGGTGGTGGACGACTCCGACACCGCCCCGCCCACCGCGATGGTCGCCGAGGTGCGCGACGGGCTGCTCTACCTCTTCATGCCGCCCACCGAGGCACTGGAACACTTCGTCGACCTCATCGCCCGCGTCGAGGCCGCCGCGGCCAAGGCTGACTGCCCGGTCGTGATCGAGGGCTACGATCCCCCGCCGGACCCCCGGCTGAGGTCGACCACGATCACCCCGGACCCCGGCGTCATCGAGGTCAACGTCGCGCCCACCGCCAGCTTCGCCGAACAGAGCCAGCAGCTCGAAACCCTCTACGAGCAAGCGCGATTGGCCCGGCTGTCCACCGAGTCCTTCGACGTCGACGGCACCCACGGCGGCACCGGCGGCGGCAACCACATCACGCTGGGCGGCGTCACCCCCGCGGACTCGCCCCTGCTGCGGCGCCCGGACCTGTTGGTCTCGCTGCTGACGTACTGGCAACGACACCCGTCGCTGTCCTATCTGTTCGCCGGCCGGTTCGTCGGCACCACCTCACAGGCACCCCGCGTCGACGAGGGCCGCGCCGAGGCCCTCTACGAGCTCGAGATCGCGTTCGCCGAAATCACCCGGCTCTCCGGACCTTTCGGGGGCAACGCCCCCCGGCCCTGGGTGATCGACCGCGCGTTGCGCCACCTGCTGACCGATATCACCGGCAACACCCACCGCGCCGAATTCTGCATCGACAAGCTCTACAGCCCCGACAGCCCCCGCGGCCGGCTCGGCCTGCTGGAGTTGCGCGGGTTCGAGATGCCCCCGCATCTGCGCATGGCGATGGTGCAATCGCTGCTGGTGCGCTCGCTGGTGGCGTGGTTCTGGGACGAGCCGCTGCGCGCCCCGCTGATCCGCCACGGCGCCAACCTACACGGGCGATACCTGTTGCCGCACTTCCTGATTCACGACATCGCCGATGTCGCCGCCGACCTGCGCGCGCACGGCATCGCGTTCGAGACCAGCTGGCTGGACCCGTTCACCGAGTTCCGCTTCCCGCGCATCGGCACCGCGGTGTTCGACGGCGTCGAGATCGAGTTGCGCGGGGCGATCGAACCGTGGAACACCCTCGGCGAGGAGGCCACGGCCAGCGGCACCGCCCGCTACGTCGACTCGTCGGTCGAGCGCATCCAGATCCGGATCATCGGCGCGGACCGCCACCGTTACGTGGTGACGGTCAACGGCTACCCGGTGCCGCTGCTGGCCACCGACAACCCCGACATCCACGTAGGCGGGGTCCGGTTCAAGGCGTGGCAGCCGCCCAGCGCGCTGCACCCGACGATCAGCACCGACGTCCCGCTGCAGTTCGAGCTGATCGACCTGACGACGGGCACGTCGCGCGGCGGGTGCACCTATCACGTCGCGCACCCCGGCGGGCGGGCCTACGACGAACCGCCCGTCAACGCCGTCGAGGCCGAGGCGCGCCGCGCCCGCCGGTTCGAGGCCACCGGCTTCACCCCCGGCAAGCTCGACTTGTCGGACATCCGGGAAAAGCAGGCACGCATCTTCACCGACATCGGCGCGCCGGGCATCCTAGACCTGCGCCGCGTGCGTACCGTTCAGCAGTAATGGCGTTTGCGGACATGACATTCGGCACCGGTGCACCCCCGGCGGCCGCTGGCGGGCGTCACGAGGACCGCTACGAAGACGCGGACCGCCTGCTTGCCGGGTATCGCGCCGCACGCGCCCAGGAGGCGCTGTTCGATCTGCGGCACGGCCCCGCCGCCGGTTACGACGAATTCGTCGATCAGGACGGGAATGTCCGACCGGCCTGGGCGGAGCTGGCCGACACCATCGCCGAGCGCGGCCGGGCGGGGCTGGACCGGCTGCGGTCGGTGGTGCGCAGCCTGATCGACAGCGACGGCATCACTTACACCGACGTCGAACCCGGCGGGCACGGCCTGGAGCCTCGGCCGTGGATCCTCGACACGCTGCCGATCGTGCTGTCCGCCGCGGAATGGGAGTTGCTGGAGGCCGGTCTGGTGCAGCGGTCCCGCCTGCTCGACGCCGTGCTCGCCGACCTGTACGGATCGCGCAGCCTGCTCACCGAGGGCGTGCTGCCGCCGGAGCTGCTGTTCGCCCATCCGGGTTACGTGCGGGCCGCCAACGGCATCGAAATACCCGGGCATCACCAGCTTTTCCTGCACGCCTGTGACGTCAGCCGGCTGCCGGACGGAGCCTTTCAGGTCAACGCCGACTGGACGCAGGCACCGTCCGGCGCCGGCTACGCGCTGGCCGACCGGCGCGTCGTCGCGCACTCGGTCCCCGACCTCTACGAGCGGATCGCACCGCGACCGACGACGCCGTTCGCCCAGGCCTTGCGGCTGGCGCTGATCGATGCCGCGCCCGACGTTGCCCAGGATCCCGTGGTGGTGGTGCTCAGCCCGGGTATCTTTTCCGAAACCGCCTTCGATCAGGCGTATCTGGCCACGCTCCTGGGTTTCCCGTTGGTGGAGAGCGCGGACCTGGTGGTGCGCGACGGCAAATTGTGGATGCGCTCGCTGGGCACCTTGAAACGGGTCGACGTCGTCCTGCGTCGGGTGGACGCCGATTACGCCGACCCGCTGGATCTGCGCGCCGACTCCCGGCTCGGGGTGGCCGGTCTGGTGGAGGCGTGCCACCGCGGGACGGTGACCGTGGTCAACACGTTTGGCAGCGGCATCCTGGAAAACCCCGGGCTGCTGCGGTTTCTGCCCCAGCTGTCCGAGCGCCTGCTGTCCGAGACCCCGCTGCTGCACACCGCGCCGGTCTATTGGGGCGGCATCGCCAGCGAACGTTCGCACCTGCTGGCGAACCTGTCGTCGCTTTTGGTGAAGTCTACCGTTGGCGGGAAAGCCCTTGTCGGGCCGACGCTTTCGTCGTATCAGCTGACACAACTGGCCGGCCGGATCGAGAAGATGCCGTGGCAGTGGATCGGCCAGGAGCTGCCACAGTTCTCGTCGGCGCCCACCGACCACGCCGGGGTGTTGTCGTCGGCCGGCGTCGGGATCCGGTTGTTCAACGTCGCCCAGCGCAGCGGGTACGCCCCCATGATTGGCGGGGTCGGCTACGTGCTGGCACCCGGTCCCGCCGCGTATACGCTGGAAACCGTTGCCGCTAAGGATGTCTGGGTCCGCCCGACGGAGCGTGCGCGGGCCGAGGCGGTGAGTCTGCCGTCCCCGCCGCCACCGGCGAAGTCCGCGGCCGGTACCTGGGGCGTCAGCTCGCCGCGCGTGCTGTCCGACCTGTTCTGGATCGGCCGCTACGGCGAGCGCGCGGAGAACATGGCGCGGCTGCTGCTGGTCGCCCGCGACAGGTTCCACGTGTACCGGCATCAGCAGCACACCGAGGAGAGCGCGTGTGTGCCGGTGCTGATGGCCGCACTGGGCCTGATCACCGGAACCGACACGAGCGCCGACGACTGGACCGACGAGAGTGCCAGGGACGCAGCCGAAATGATCGCCGTCGCGCCCTCGACGCTGTGGTCGTTGACCGTGGACCCCGATCGCCCCGGGTCCCTGGTGCAGTCGGTGGAAGGTCTGGCGCTGGCCGCCAGGGCGGTGCGAGACCAGATGTCGAACGACACCTGGATGGTGCTGGCCGGGGTGGAACGAGCGCTGGCGCAGCGTCGCGAGCCGCCGGACTCGCTCGCCGAAGCCGACGCGCTCCTCGCGTCGGCTCAGGCGCAGACGCTGGCCGGGATGCTGACCCTTGCGGGTGTGGCCGGTGAGTCGATGGTGCGCGACGTGGGCTGGTCGATGATGGACATCGGCAAGCGCATCGAACGCGGCCTGTGGCTGACCGCGCTGCTGCGGGCGACGCTGACCGCCGTCCGCGGCGCCATCGCCGAGCAGACGATCATCGAGGCGACGCTGGTGGCGTGCGAGTCCTCGGTGATCTACCGACGCCGCACCGTGGGCAAGGTGAGCGTCGCCGCCGTGGCCGAGCTGATGCTGTTCGACGCGCAGAACCCGCGCTCGTTGCTGTACCAGGTCGAGCGGCTGCGGGCCAACCTCAAAGACCTGCCGGGTGCATCGGGATCGTCGCGGCCGGAGCGGCTGGTGGACGAGATCGGCACCCTGTTGCGCCGCTCGCATCCCGCCGAGCTGGAAGAGGTCGGCGAGGACGGGCTGCGCACGGAGCTGGCCGAGCTACTCGATTCGGTGCACACGCAGTTGCGCGAGCTGGCCGAGGTCATCACCACCACGCAGCTGGCGCTGCCCGCCGTGCAGCCGCTGTGGGGCCCCGACGTACGCCGGGTGATGCCGGCCTAAGGCGACGCGGTTCATTGCGTCACACGGGTTCGTCGTCAGATCCGCGCTCAGCGATGCGCATCGATTAGATCGGCAACCGCCTTTTGGGCATCCGTTGGGCGTAGCGGAGGCGTGGCGAACATCTCGGCAATCATCATCGCCACCGGTGTTGTCCACAGCAGCAGGCCCAACGCAACGGCATGTTCACGGTTGGCCCCGGTATTCAAACGTGTGATCAATGCCGCTAGGGCCGCGCCGAGACGCTTCAAGTTGTGCTCATCAAGGCCGTCACGCAAGTCCTTGGTTGCGATGAGAATCTCCAACCCCGCCATGGCCTTTGGATTGGCGAAGGCGTCCCATGCTGCCCGCACCAGGTCTTGGGTGTCCATGACCTGCTCACCGGCCAACACCTCCAGCGAGGCGACGAGACGGTCAACGGCATCTTCGATCACCGCAGTTAGCAGACCATCGCGGTCCCCGAAGTGATGTTGAATGACACCCCAACTCACGCCGGCGCGCTCAATGATGTGCCGGGCACTAGCCGCGGAGAAGCCTTCCTCGCGAATGCACCGAACCGTTTCGTCGATGAGTAACTCGCGGGTCCGGTCCCCGCGCTGCTGTCGCCCGGTGCTCGGACGGCGCGGGGCGGTTCGTCTGCGCCCAGTCATGTCTGTGATCCGCGCTGGCTCATTCACAGCACCCTAGTCAGTAGCCTTGCGATTAAAACATGGCGTATGCCATGCTTTCCGCGTTCAGCTTACCTCGCCCCGAAAGCCCACCTCATGTCTCAGACGATCAGCGCCGACAACACGAACGCTTACCCGGCCGAGGGCGGACTCTCGTCACTGCAAAAGTCGCTCTTGGGCGTCCTGGCTTTCTTCTTCGTCATCCAGATCGTCTTCTGGTACCTCGAATTCCATGCTGGGGTGTCCCACGTCGTCGCGTCCACCACGTTGGTCGTCTTCGTCGTGGGCTGTTTCTCGACGGCCCTTGCGCTCCCGTGGCTTCCGCTTCCAGGTCAACGTGACCGCACGAAGTGGGACCGTTTAGGCGCGATGGTGATCGTCTGGGTCTTCATCGCCCTGATTCCACGATTCATCTGGGAACTGCCGTGGCTCCTGTTCTTCGATCAGATCAGAAACGGCGTGCAGCATGGCGCGCTGTGGACGTACATGTGGTCACCCATCTTGCTCGGAGGCGACGCGCGGTACCTGAACGGCGACCCGCTCATCGTCGTCCTTGAGTGGATCGCCTTCTTCATTGGACTCTTCGAGGCGTATGCCATGGTGCAGTTCTTCCGGAATGGTAAGCGCTTCACCAGCATTCAGCTGTCATTCATCATGGGTGGGATGATCGTTGAGGTCACGCTGCCTGCGGTCTACTTCGGGGTGGAGATCGCTAACAATCTGCAAAGCATGACAAGCCCAGCCGAGATGTGGGTCAAGTTCGTGGTTCTGAACCTCTTGTGGTGCACCATGCCACTCGTCACCTACTTCTGGGGTGTTCGCAGGTTGGCTCGCCAGGATCTTGCCGTGAAGTTTTAGCTCGCTTGACGGGTCGACCTAACTAAAATCCAGCGATCGTGAGCGCGGCGGAGCCGGGCGAAACGGGTCGTTACGTCAAACGGGTTCGTCGTCGTCGGTGTCGCGGAGGAAGCGTTCGGGGTGGTGGTAGGTGTTGGTGCGGGGTTGGCCGTGGTCGAGGTG
>NZ_LZJA01000091.1:0-3170 GCF_001666785.1 Mycobacterium sp. E3305
CCCCCCCCCCCCCCGCCCCCCCCCCCCCCCCCCCCCCCCCCCCCCCCCCCCCCCCCCCCCCCCCCCCCCCCCCCCCCGCCCCCCCGCGCCCCCCCCCCCCCCCCCCCCCCCCCCCCCCCCCCCCCCGCCCGCGCCGGGGCAAGCCCGGCACTGACCCACTCCCCGACCGGCCTGCCACCGTGAGAAGGTGGGGTCGTGCCACAGTCGGGATTGGTCGTCATCGACCCGCGCCGCCATGACGCGGTGCTGTTCCACGCGCCGGACCCCAGCCTGGAGGGCAAGTTGCGCGTGGCCGGGGTGGGCGCCGCCGTCTACACCGAGGACCCGTCGGAGGCGGCCCGCCGGCTGCAGGTCCGGCCCGGCCGATGCGCGGTCGTCACACCCGACGAAGCGGGCGTCGCGGCCGCACGCGCCGGCGGATTCGCACTCGTCATCGGCGTCGATGAGGGGCGCGGCGACGCGCTGCGAGATGCCGGCGCCGACGCGGTGGTCGCCGACCTGCACCAGATCACCGTGCGCACCGGGGACCGCCGGATGTCGCAGCTGCCCGACGCGCTGACGGCCCTCGACGACCTGGCCGCGCGGCGGCCCGCGGTGTTCTTCGACTTCGACGGCACGCTGTCCGACATCGTCAACGACCCGGACGCGGCCGTCCCGGTCGACGGCGCCACCGAGGCGCTGCGGCAGCTGGCGACCGGCTGCCCGGTGGCGATTCTGTCCGGCCGTGATCTGGCCGACGTGACGAAACGCGTTGGGGTTCCCGGGATTTGGTATGCCGGCAGCCACGGGTTCGAATTGACCGCGCCCGACGGCGCGCACCACCAGAACGACGACGCCGCCGCGGCCATCCCGGTGCTGGAGGCCGCCGCCGGCGAGCTGCGCGAGCGACTCGGCTCCATCCCGGGAGTGGTGGTGGAGCACAAGCGCTTTGGTGTCGCCGTGCACTACCGCAATGCCGGACGCGACCGCGTCGGCGAGGTGGCGGCCGCGGTGCGCGCAGCCGGCCGGCGCGACGGCCTCCGGGTGACCACCGGCCGGGAGGTCATCGAGCTGCGCCCGGACCTGGATTGGGACAAGGGCAAAACGCTGCGCTGGGTGCTCGATCACCTAACCGAGGCCGAACCCGGCGCCCGGACCCCGGTCTACCTCGGCGACGACATCACCGACGAGGACGCGTTCGACGCGGTCGGCGACGGCGGCGTGCCAATCCTGGTGCGGCACTACGACGACGGCGACCGCGCCACCGCGGCGCGATTCGCGCTGGACAGCCCCGCGCAGGCCGGCGAGTTCACCGCCCGCCTGGCGCGCAAGCTATCGCCCTAAGCCTGTACGTATTCCGCGGCGCCGTCGTCGAGGACCACCCGCGGGCCGCTGCCCTCGGCCCCCGAGGCCTCGGTGCGAAACACCGCCTTGCCCGGCTCGGTGCGCCAGATGAGCGTGGTCAGCGTCTCGCCGGGAAACACCGGCGAGGTGAACCGCGCGGCGATCGAGGTGACGTTGGCGGCGGTCCCGCCGCCGAGCTCGGCGACCAGCGCGCGGCCCGCGACCCCGTAACTGCACAGGCCGTGCAGGATCGGCTTGGGGAAGCCGGCGAGCTCGCGGGCGAACCACGGGTCGCTGTGCAGCGGGTTGCGGTCACCGGAGAGCCGGTAGATCAACGCCTGATCCTCCCGGGTGGGCAGGGCGACCCGGGCGTCGGGTTCGCGGTCCGGGATCTCCGGGGCCACCGGGCGCTGGCCCGGCACGCCGCCGAATCCGCCCTCGCCGCGGATCACGAGGGTGGTGAGCGTCTCGGCGATCAGCTTCTCCGAATCCGGGTCGGTGCCCCGGCCGCGCAACACGAGGATCGCGTTCTTGCCCTCGCCCTTGTCCTGGATGTCGGCGACCTCGGTGACCACCGACAGCTTCCCCGCGGCCGGCAACGGCGCGTGCAGCCGGATTTCCTGCGAGCCGTGTAGCAGCATGGCCCAGTTGAACGTTCCCACCTTGCCGGCTGCCCCGAAGGCCGGGCAGCAGATCACCGCGTAGGTGGGCAGCACCTGCTGCTCGATGCCGTGGCTGTTCTCGGTGGTGAACGACAGGTCGTCGAGGCCGGCGCCGACGCCGAGCGCATACAGCAGCGTGTCCCGGTCGGTCCACTCGAACAGCATCGGTTCGGTCACCGCGCCGACGGCACTCGGGTCAATCGCCATCTGAGTCTCCTTCGCAAGTAATTTCTCCACTTAACCATCGCAAACCCTTCCCACCGATGCCGTCGGCAGGGCAGGCTATTTGCCATGCCGAAGCGCAGCGTGATCCGGAATGTCTCGAAGGCCGTCGCGGCGCTGACCGCGGTCCTCGTCGTCGGGGCCTGCGGTGGGTCACCGCAGGCACGCAGCATCACGATCACGTTCATCCGGCACGCCCAGTCGGCATCCAACGCGAGCGGGATCATCGACACCTCGGTGCCGGGGCCCAGCCTGACCCCGGAGGGCCAGGGTCAGGCCCAGCAGGTCGCGCATCAGGCGGGCCATAAGGACTACGACGGCATCTACGCCTCTACGATGGTCAGGACACAGCAGACCGCAGCGCCGCTGGCCTCGGAGCTGGGCAAGCAAGTCGAGGTGCTGCAGGGCATTCAGGAGATCAACGCGGGCTGGTTCGAGGGCAAGCCGATCGCCCAGGAGAATGCGACGTACCTGCTGGCGCCCGCGGACTGGCTCCGGGGCGACACGCAGGACAGCATCCCCGGGTCGATCAGCGGCAAGCAGTTCAACGAACAATTCACCGCCGCAATCGCAAAGGTCTACAACAGCGGCCAGCACAACCCGGTGGTGTTCTCGCACAAATTCGCCATCGAGTACTGGACGCTGATGAACGCGAAAAACGCCAAGGACTCACTGCTGACCAGCCATCCCCTGCCCAACGTCGGCCGCGTGGTGATCACCGGCAACCCGATGAACGGCTGGACCCTGGTCGACTGGGACGGCATTCGCGACTTCCACAACTGACAATCCCCGCCACGCCCGCGACGGTTGACAGTGGCGACCCGCCGCGCCCGGCGACGCCGCGCTCGCGATCGCCACAGTTGACGCGGGCGGTCGCGACCGCCACGATGGCTGCATGCGGTATGTCGTTACCGGCGGTACCGGGTTTATTGGTCGCCGCGTCGTCGCCCGGCTGCTGGAGGA
>NZ_LZJA01000092.1:0-15993 GCF_001666785.1 Mycobacterium sp. E3305
GGCGCGCCGTGGCTCGATCGGACGGAACCGGTCGGCTGCGGGCCGTCGCCGTCGGCCTGTCCGCGGTCGGCGTCACCGGTGCGGGATTCGGCTTGGCGGTGGCGTTACGCGCCGAAGCGGTAGAGCGTCACCCGATCACGGCCGCGTTCGGGACCGCCGCCCCGGTGACGGTCACCCCTAGCGAAAGCCCGGTGTCGTTGGGCCGCGGGCGGCTCATGTTCCGGGCCACGATGCAGCGCCTGCGCGACGAACAGATCTCGGGCCGGGTCGTCGTCTTCGCGCGCGCCCCGGATTTCGAATCGGACGGCGATGGGCTGATGGTGGGCCGGCCGGTGCGGTTCACGGCGCGGATCGGACACCCGACCCGCCGCGACCTCACCGTCGCGGTGCTCAACGCCTCGGGCCGCCCGACCATGGGCACCGCGGGCGCCGTGCAGCGGGCAGCCCACACCGTGCGCGGTCGGTTCGCCGCCGCGGTGCGCGGCACGCTGCCCGCCGAGCAGGCGGCGATGCTGCCGGCCCTCGTCCTGGGTGACACCTCGGCGGTCACCGCCGAGACGGACCGCGACTTTCGGGCGGCGGGCATGACGCACCTCAGTATACGATCAACACATGGAACTCAGCGGCCATGGTTTGGCAGGGATCTACACCCGAATCAGTGCCGACGTGAACGGCGATGCGCTCGGCGTGCAGCGTCAGGAAGCCGACGCTCGCAAGCTCTGTGCCAGCCACGGCTGGACCGTCGTCCAGGTCTTTTGCGACAACGACCGGTCGGCATACAACCGGCGCAAGACGCGACCCGCCTATCTCGCGATGCTTGAGGCAATTAAGGCGGGCGAGATCAACGTGATCGTGGCTTGGCACCCCGACCGCTTGCATCGGCAAACGCGTGAGCTGGTGTCATTCATAGACCTCATCGATGAATACGGTGTCCGTGTTGAGACCGTTACTGCGGGCCGGTACGACCTATCGACACCATCCGGGCGAATGAATGCCCGCATAGTCGGGTCAGTTGCCGAGTACGAGAGTGAGCACAAGGCCGAGCGGGTTCGGCGCAAACTTGAGGCAAACGCAGCCGAGGGACTCAACCACGGCGGGTCACGTCCGTACGGCTGGACCGAGGACAGGAAGGCCATCCACCCGGCCGAGGTCGTCGTCGTCCAAGAGGCGGCCGAGCGGGTTCTCGCGGGGGAGTCGGTCAAGGCCATTGCCCGCGTGTTGAACGCCGCCGGACATCGGACCGCGACCGGCCGACAATGGCGAGACGTCACCGTGCGTGACATGCTGCTGAGGCCGCGCAACGCCGGTCTCCGCGTCCACCACGGAGAGGTGGTCGGCCAAGGAAAGTGGACGCCAATCCTGCCCGCTGACGTGTTCCATCAGGTTGAGGCGATACTTTCAAACCCTCTCAGAAGAACGAATCCGGGGAATGATGGCCGCGTGCACCTGCTGTCCGTACTGGCACGATGCGGAGTCTGCGACAGCCCGATCGTGGTGGCGAAGGGTAAGCCCTATAAGGGCAAAGCCAACTCCATCTACCGGTGTCGGTCAGCGCACGTCATTCGCGACCAGACATCTGTCGACCACCTAGTTACCAGGATCATTCTCGCCCGGCTCGCCCTGCCCGATGCCGTCGAGCTGCTTGCCGAGACCGACCGTGCCGACCAGGCGCATGCTGCTGCTGCACGAGTTCAGGAGTTACACGACCGACTGAACGACGCTGCCGAGGCGTACGCGGCCGGTGCTATAACCCTTGCCCAGATGACCACAATCAACGCCGCGTTACGACCGAAGCTGGATCAGGCGCAGACGGACGCCGCGTCACCCGACAGGACCCGAGTGCTCGGCGGTCTTGTCAAGACGACCGACCCGGCGACCATGTGGGAACGGATGACACCAGACCAGCGTCGCGCAGTCGTCGACATGCTCGTGAAGATCCGCATCATGCCGACCCGCAAGGGCCCTCGGTTCGACCCCAAGTCGGTCGAGATCACATGGAAGACATAGCATCTCGCCTAGTCTGCGGCTGTGTGAGATGACGGTCTGGGGGATGCGTCGCGACCTGATATGAAACTTGACCCCGCGCTCACTGGACCGTATTGAACGTCCGTTGCCAGCTCACTCAAGACCGCCTTCAGCTCGTCAAACGAGTACCACCGGCGCCGGTAACAAGAAGCCGCTATCTCCCGAAGTGTCTGACTACTGAAATATCTGTATCCATTCGCTGCTCGGCAGGGTTTAAAGGCGCTGCCGTCGGGCGCCACTAACTCGCCTCGGCGGAGCCGCTGATCAAGCCAGGAGTAGCTCCTCCGGAGTACAGCAGCGGCCTCTCGCGCCGAGTAGGTCGGCTCCAATCCGGCGATCCGCGAGACGTTATCGGCTGACATTCGTACCTCCACCGTGTGAGTTGGTAGCCGAAGCTGCGCAGTACCTACACAAATTCCGACGGGAACCAGACCGAAACACATTCTGTGAACAGATAGCGTCAAGTGAGGTACGAGCCGTCAGGGTTGCCCATGCGCCCAAGGGATTCGGGACAGAGCGGATTGAGCTGCGGATTTGCCTTAGATTGGTGCGCTCCTGCCCCATGAAGTTGCGCAAGACCGTCGCAGCAAACGCAACTGAGGCACGACGTCCGTCGCTCATCGTATTTGGTCTTTGGGGGCCGGATGCTGCACGATGACGGATTGACGAGGGCCCGGCTATGGGGTCGCAGTCGATCCCGCATTCCGACGCCGCAATGGCCATTGAGCGAATGCTTGATTAGTCGGATCAACCTGCAGTTCAACGTTGTTGAACGTCTAAGGGCACGGGCTCTCGAAGGTCGCGGCGGGGTATCCGGTCACCATCATCGACAGAGTCGTTGAGTCCACGTAGTCGATTGAGGCTGATGCGCGCTTGACCGTTGGACCCGACGGGTCCCGCAGCAGCGGCAGCTACATCGAACGGACCGTTGTAGACGATCTCGTGGGGCTCACCAGATCTGCGGGACAGACGCAGCACGATTAGTGCCGACGCATGGTCATGAGAAGTCGGCCTGATCGCGATGCCGCTGGTCCCGTAGGTGCCTTTGATCTCGACAGCGCGGTGATCCTGCCTGCTGACCGCGTCATGCCCGGGGGTCGAAGGTGGCTTCAACCTGATGTCGAAGATGGCCTCTGCGGCAGCTTCGGCCAGCGACCCCACCAAATGTCCATCGAGCGGAAATTTACGGCCCGGGTGCAGAAGCTCAAGTTCTTCGACAATCGCGTGCAGCCGATCGACCAGTACCGCTGTCTTTTTGGTTCGCTGTTCATGGTCAGGCTGCGTATCACTGCCTTCTGGATGCATTGACCGAGTTCCTCACCACCGAGGGCACGCAGGCGCTCGGTGACCGATTAGTGGTCGGCGTTGACCCAGGGATCATTCGGCTCTAGCCGATGTGGGGCGTCGACTTGTAGTGGTCACAGATTATGGCCTGGTGCGTGGGGGCGACGTCTCGGCGGTCGATGCCGGGCGCCGACCCACCGTTCGTCTACAACGTGCTCGGCCTAGGCTCTGCGATCGCCGCACTGGTTGTCACTTCAGCGATCGTGACGGAGATGGCGAATGCCGGGCAGGACCGAGCAAACCTACGGGAATCGACGGAGCCTGGACCAGTGATCGTTGGTTCGTCGGCCAGCGCCAGGGTGATTTCGATGCACGCCGTGCTTGGTTTCGGATTCTAGTGCGAGCGTCACAGCAGCCCGCTACCCTCTCAGCCGTGAAGCGGATCGCCTTTGTGGCCGCCGTGGTCGCTGCGTTGAGCATCGCCGGGGTACCGGCGGCCGACGCATCCCAATACGTCCGCACCGAGTCGGGTCGGGTGCGGTGCATCATAGGACCGGACAAAGTCGCGTGCGAAGCGAGTGGACCCAACAGCACGGGTTTCCCGCAGGCGCCGATGTCTCTTACTGAATCTCAATGTCGCAACCCCTGCCCTGGGGGTATTCACTACGATCTGGCCGAGGTCACAGCTTCGGGAACTTTTCGCTGGATGGACGGGAATATCGGCGGTGGCGGAACGCCACAGAACGACATGGTGCTGGCCTACGGCCAAACCTATGACATTCAGGGGTGGACGGTCTTGCCGAGCAGTGATGGCACGCGCTTCACCAACGACGGCACCGGGCACGGAATGTTCGTGAGCGTCGAGAGCGTCTCCTCGTTTTGATCGACGTGCTGAGCGTGTAAACCTCTCCATCCCTATGTGCAGAAAAGTCGAGACGCCAACGTCCAAGTGAACGAAACGGCCGCGCAGAGGGCAACTCGAAGTTACTGTCTTGCTCGGTTGGACCTGACTCGGGGAATTAATGGGGGCACCCGCCGATGGATGAGGTGGTGTTCGGACGCTACCGGCTGATCGAGGTGATCGGCGAGGGCGGCATGGGCAAGGTCTACAAAGCCCACGACACCGTGATCGACCGCGATGTCGCGGTGAAAGTGTTGTCCACCGCACTAGCCACCGAACCCGGTTTTCGCGAACGCTTCCGCCGCGAAGCCCATACGGCCGCCCGGCTGACCGAGCCGCATATCATTCCCGTCCACGACACAGGGGAAGTCGACGGCAAGCTATATCTGGTCATGCCGATCATCAACGGCACTGACGTGGGAACCCTGCTCAAACGCGAGGGACCAATGAACCCAGAGCGGGCTGTTCTCGTCATTGAACAGCTCGCAGCCGCGCTAGACGCTGCACATGCCGCCGGATTGGTGCATCGGGACGTAAAACCTTCCAACGCCCTGGTGACCAAGGGCGACTTCACTTACCTGATCGACTTCGGGATCGCTCACGGCGTTGTGGAGACGAGAATGACCAAGACAGGCGCCATCATTGGAACTTTGGCCTACATGGCCCCCGAGCGTTTCACCGATGGTGTCGCCGATGCCCGAGCCGACGTCTACTCACTAACTTGTCTGCTCCACGAATGTCTTACCGGCGCCCAGCCCTATCCCGGTGATAGCGCGGAACAACAGATCACCGCACATCTCACCCTTCCGCCACCGAAGCCGTCGAACCTCAACCCGGCCATCCCAGCCGCTTTTGACTACGTTATTTCCCGTGGCATGGCGAAACAGCCAGCGGATCGTTTCCCCTCAGCAGGTGAACTCGCCAGGGCAGCAAGGGCTGCGGCAGCGTCCTCCCAAGCATCAACTGAGTTCGCTTCTTTCCCTCGACAGCCAGTAGGCACCCGCGAGTTCTCGACTCGATGGCCTAATCCAGAAGGGACCGGGGACACCCCGTATGCCGAGAACCTTCACGCCCCTCCACCACCAGCGCGGAAGTTCGGGCATGGGCGCCTGGTGCTGGTTGCCGGGGCAGTTGCTGCATTTCTGGCTGCCGCACTGATCGCAGCGTTACTGATGGTGCGAAATAACCGGGGGACGCCGAGCGCTTCCGACACAACGTCGTCGAGAGCGCCGACTAGCAGCGATATCACATCGGAATCTCCGACCATCCGACCATCGGCTACGAGGACATCGAAGCCTCAAATCACCTTGCCGGACACCGATGCCCAGGGTTTCGTGGGCTATCCCGGCGGTCGTTGCGATCCGGGAAGTACGCCAGCGCTGATGGGGCGCACCACCCAATCGTTAATCGTGGTCTGTGAGGTTGGGCCCGCAAATTATTACTATCGGGGCGTTCGTCTCAGCGACGGCGCCAGCATCGAACTGGCCAACGCCGTACGGTCTTCAGGCGGATTCGACGTCACCAACCCGGTCGATGGAACTCGCTATCAGGTGCGTCCCAACGGAATCTCAATTACGTCGCCGAGCGGCCAGGTCTACTCCGAACCAATGATCGAGTACGCGGGAGGTTGATCCTCAATGCATAACCCGGCTCTCGTGCCATCGCGAGCATATCCAAATGGAAATCAGTGTCGGTGCGCGATTAAAAATTTCCGTTGTACGCATAACTGTACTACGAACCATGCAAAGGCAGAGTAAAGACTTGCCTCAAGTAGCAACTGAATGGTCTGCGTGTTTGACGTATTGAGTGGCATCGGAAGATGGGGAAAGTATGAGCCCGACAGACGCTAAAGAATACTTCGTTGGAGTGCGCGAGAATCATCGCTTACTAGGTCTATACCTTGAGGGTGTGTTAGGAAATATTTGTGCTCGTAACGAGATTCCGCTCGACCAGATAACTTCTCGCGCGAAAGATATTGAGAGCGCTCTCAAAAAGATGCTGAGCAAGAATTATACATCGCACCGAAGCGTACAAGACTTGTGCGGAGTCCGAGTCGTGGTGAGGCATTTAAGTGATATTGCTAGAGTTCGAGAACTGATTGCCGCTGAATTTCTGGTGCTAGACGAACAGGATCGTAGATCGACTCGGGCGGAAGAGTTTGGATACTCCGGATATCACATGATCGTTAAGTTGTCGCCCGAACGAGCGAGCCTCCTCGAAAATGAAGCGTTTGAAAATTTGCGTGCCGAGGTGCAGATTAGGACAATCCTGCAACACGCGTGGGCGTCGATCAGCCATTCGCTCGACTATAAGAACGAATCGACCGCACCGTCGGATGCGAAGCGGGCCCTCCACAGAATTGCAGCAATTCTTGAGGAGGGCGACATTCAGTTCGATCGGTATAAGGAGAAGATTGAATCGTTAAACGATGGCCCGCAAGGGGGTGCAGCAAGACTGAAAGCTCATAACAAAAATATATTTAATGTTGATTCTTTTAAGGAGATAACCAACTTTGACTGGCATGGCTTGAGCGGTTTGGCAGAACAGCGAGGTTGGAGAAAGTTTACTCGGCTCGAAGGTAAGCTAGGCAACAAGCGCGAAACTGAAGCTTTCGAAAGGTTAGTAGAGGCCGTCCAACTGCTCGACTACGCCAACCTATCAAGCCTTGTCGATGAGCGGTTGAAGGTTGATATTTTGCTACTGCAGACAATAGCGGACCAAGGACGAGACGCTGGCTACGTTCCTTTTGCTATTGGGCCCGATGTATTTGGCTTATACTTGTGTGCAAAGAATCATCAAAAGGCGATGTTGAGAGCCGACCTATTGGGAGACATATACCGTCCCGAATTACTTGATTCCAGCATCGCGAGTGGGCTTCATTATAGCGGAGATAGTTCGGATAAGATTCGATAGGGTGCAACCTGCTTGACTGGTCCGGAATGTTGAGTTGCGCCGCTGTGCGTCAAACTGGCCGCACATGCGAAACCGCCCGCAAGTGAGCACCGTCGCCCTGGCATCCGTGGCCGCGTCGTCTAATTGTTGGTGTCAGAAAGACCTGGCTTTTCGCGTTGCCCCGTGGGGTGCAACCGGGTAAGTACAAGAATCGACGAAGCTTCTAGTCACCACAATGCGCAGCTTGCTCCGCAGAACGGACGCCGTACGGCGATTGGTATAGCTCATTACGCGCACGAGGCAGCTATGCCGACGACGACATCGTTGCGAGCAGTAGGGTCAGTCGTCAGGTGCATGCCCAATTCAGTGATCCTGCCGTCGAGCGGATTCCAGGTGCGGTCTGAATAGGTACGTCCCAGAAGCGGTTCGAGCGAGTCGATCGTCTGCTTCCAAAGGTTCAGCCAGTTCCTGCGGGGGCTGACGACGAAGGCGAGTTCAAGCCTGACTGGTCCGGCCCGCAGTTCCGATGCGTCGGCGACGGCGGCGTGGATCTGCTGCTTGTACGTGACCGTCTGAGTCGATGCGGTCGTTCTCGCGACCAGCACATCCCCTGTCGGCGGGGGGATCTCGCGGGCGGGTTCGATGCGCACGAACGACTGTTCGCTGTGTTGCTTCGTGCACCACACCGACACGAGGTTGGGGTCCTTGAGGCGATAGGCCAGCGGATACGCGTAGTTGTCGAGGTCCGCCATGTTGAGTAGGTCCCGTCCAGTCGGGAGTCCCACATCGAGCCGGAGCGCCCACGGGCCAACGACCCGCAAACCCGCGAGCAGCTCTTCTGTGTCATCGAGATAAGCGCGCAGCCGAACTTGATCTGGATCGTCGGCCTTATTCCAGGACGCCAGCCGAGGCGTCACCCTCAGTTGTTGCTTGTCACCTTCGGGGCGGCAGTACCAGCGCATCGGCGGTACCGCCGTCTCCTTCGCAGGCGGCAGAACTTGGGCCGCAACGTTGTAACCGACTTCGGGTTCAGCAGAGCAATGTTCGCGAATTAACGTGGTCTCGATTGCGCGAGCTTCGGTCTCGGTCGCAGTGTCCGATTCCCACAAGATTTGCTTGCGTACGGTTAGGTCGAGGCGGTGCTCAGCAAGGTCGGCGGATATGAGTTCGTCGGCGCTCGGGCCACCGAAGTAAGAAATCGCGCCGGTCAGGTCCAAGCCGACGTAGATCTTCCCGTTGGGATAGGTGAGCTTGTAGACCTGCTTGCGCCGCGCCATGGTCCTCAGCATAGAGATACACACTGACATCACCAGCTCAGCTGATCGGGCATGAGACACTCAACGAATGGGTCTTGAGAGTTCGAGGGCCACCTATTTCTCTGGTCGACTCCCTCTCGGATCATGGCCCCTATAAACGGGGAGTCGTTGTGGCTCACCTCGATCGGCGATCAACCAGATCGGTGCCCAATCCCGCTCCGTTGGTTCATCTCGAGGGAGAGGTCTGGTTTATCACGGTGGGTACGGATGTACCTTCCTTGCGCAGGTTGCCTGGGAAGCAGGGTGATGTCCCGATGATCGTTGGGGGCGAGCCGGGCGGATACGCGGCCTTGATCTGCACCACGTAACCGTCAGGGGCGTAGCCGAACCTGTTGGGCTTCTCGAACCCCTGCCGCTCAAGGACCTGCCAACCCCAGCCTTTCCAGATGCTTTCCACCTGACCGAAGAGGGCGTTGACGTCGGTGCCCTGCGGAAGGTTCAGATCACCCCAGTAGGAGTAGTTGACCGGGGAATTCTGGTCCTTCGGCTCGTCTTCGCAGTAGGCGATCCCGGAACCGACCCCGCTGTAACGAGTTCCATCGACATTGGTTCCGGGGGGCAGCGCGTCCACGGTCTGCTGGATGTAGCGGATCACCGTATTCTGCGCTTCTTCCTGACTCGCAGGTACTTTCGGTGACGGAGCGGCTGGTGTGGACTCCATCGGACCTCCTGGAATTACCGTTGCGCCAGACGGTGCGCTCGGCGCAGGGTGTTTTGTAGACGTGGGTGACGATCCCGATGAGCAAGCAGCACATGCCCCCGCTGTGAGCAGCACCGCCAGTAAACAAAGCAGACTATGGATTGTCGGTTTCATCATCTGATCAGGGCGTGAAGGTGGGTGGGGTGACATCGACTCTGCCCGCGATGATACGGCCCATATTGTCAAGCGCAGGGTTACCGGTATCCCAGTAGCTGCTGTGGGCCGCGACTGTCGGCAGACCGAAGGGCCAGCCCGGTCCGGGCGCTGCCTCAAACGGGATGCCCCCAAACTTCGAACTCATTGGATCAGGGCCGAGGCTCATGCCCGTGACCACGCCGATGACGTCGTTTTGGGCTCGGGTGGCAAAGACATGCGCCCCGGGATCAAGGTTGAGGTCGCTGGCATGTCCGGCCAGTACCCCGGGGCTCCCCACGGCGATGACGTTGTTGGCGTCGAGGTGGTGGCCACCGAGCGCGGCCGCGCCCACTTCGGTGGAGCCATAACTGTGCCCGATCACCGTATTCAGTGAGGGCCCCCCGGTAACCGCGTCGTTGTGGGAGGCGCGCAACCCAGCCTGGAAATCGTCGAGCGCGGCGGCGCCGTTGTGGGCATAGCTGGTCGATGCCGCGTCAAAGACATTCATTGGCCGGTCGTAGCCCATCCATGTCGTCACCGATACGTCTTGTGGCCGCAGGCTTTTGTCGGCAGCAAGCGTCGCCGACAACATGCGTTCGGATTTGAGCGCGCTGGCATCAAAGCGTGTGAGGTCTTGGCCGGTACCCGGCACGAAGGTGGCATCGCGTTTCGCCGCGTCGGGGTTATTGATGGAGACAGCGGCGTGCCCCTTGTCGTCGATGATCCCCAAGTACCTTGGCAATTTTCCAGGCGGCACCTTGTCCGGCGGCGGGCCGAGAGTACTTTTCACATTCGAGTACCCGTCTCGGGCACGATTAGCAGCGTCCCATTGCCGTCGCCACGCCAGAAACTCGTTGGTCTTCAAGAACGGCGTCTTCCCGCTGGCCCAATCTGGATGCTGAGCGCGCAGGCGGTCCAAGTCGGCTTGGTTGGAAGTCTGCAGCTCGTCGAGGTGGATACGGTTGTAGTGATCGCGATCAACGAAGGGCATGCCAGCGTGGTTGCCAACGAAATGGTTCCGGGCATATTCCGCGTCTTTTTGCTCTTGGGTGAGCGAGTTCCACACTTGTCCAAACTGATTGGGGTCATCCGGCAGCGGGGGTGCTGGCGACAGTGGGCCCTCTTGCGCCCTGATACCTGCCGGGTCGTATCCCTCGCTCTTGAGGGTTCCCAGCGCGTTCTGCAGCGTGTTCGAGTAGCCGTCGCGTGTTGCTTGCAGCTGGCCCAGCGCGGCCTTCGTGTCGCGGATCGCGTCGTCTTCGAGTGAGTTGATGTAGGCGTTGAGCGCATCGCGGTCGGCCGCGCTGAGGTTGGGATGCTCGTTTTCTAGCTCGACGGCCTCGGCGATCATCTGGTCGAGGCCAGTCAGCTGCGCTTCCAGCGAGGCGATCTGGCCAGCAGCGGCTTTTTGCGCCTCGGCCAATGATGCGGCAATGGTTTCCAGATCCGCACCAATCTTGGGCAGTTGCACGGCCTGCGCCCCAAGCGACTTCGCCACACGCTGCACTTCAGCTGAGTCGTTGATCGGATGATCGCCATTCTGGTGATTCCAGGCGGCATCGAACCGGTTGCGTGCTTGCTCGAAGGCATGGTCAGCTTCGGCGGTGGAGTGACCCGCAGCTTTAAACGCATTTGCGAGGCTCGAAATCTGCCCCGGCTCACCTGCTTGTAGAGTCCGGTTGACCGCCCACGGGTCGCCGCCAGCAAAGGCGATCAACGCCGGGATGCTTATGTACCTGAGCTGCATCGAATCGTCAGGGGTTCTCGATTAGTCCGGGCTTCCAGCAGGGCTGCAACTGCTGACGACTGGTCGGCGACACGGTGCGCTGCAGCCCGGCACAGATACGCATCGCCACCCCTCTCGCGCTGGCGCCAAGGTTACTGTCCCAGACCTGGTGGTCAATTCACCTTGGCATCGGGCATTTGCCATCGCCGCACTGTGGGGAATAAGGCATGCACCACGCGGCACGCTGAGAAAGAAGTCGGGCGAAATCCTACGACCTCTACCAACCTTCCTTGCTCGCGTAGCGCACCCGAACCACGACCTGGCCGCACGTCACCACTTCGGCGCCCCGACACCGACCTCCCGGTGGTGCTCGGTGGCCAACCGGCGCAGGTGACCGCGCGTGAGTGCCTGGGGCATTTCATCCGCCTTACCCATAAACGCGAGGGCACAAATCGCTAAACGCTAGGTTGACGATCGCGTGGGACTCAAGCGGGGTCCGGCCTGCATATTCAAGACTCATGATTTCGGCACTCATACCGACCCCTTTGCTCAAGTCATTGCAAACCATGTGACCGGTGTTCACGAGCTGAAGATCCCGCGTCTCGTCGTCCCCGACCCTGAGTACGTTCCGTAGGTGATCGAGGTAGCGCTGCTCAGGGGCACTGTAGTGGACCATCGCGGGGGCAGGCGGAGCCCACTGAGCCTTCAGAGCATCGGACTGCTGCTTGTGAATCCCGATCCCAGCAACGACAGCCACCACAATCCCCACAATCACCAACACGGTGACCCCTACGGCGACCATCTTGGCGTAGCTTCGACGCCTTCGGAGTTGGCGAAACTGCTCCGGAGGCCCGTAGTAGTAGGTCATGCTGCCACTCCCGTCTGCTGCATCACCATGCGGCGCTGACGCTCCATCGCGGTCAATACCTTAGGGTGCTTGGGCATGTAACCCACCCCATCTCCTGAGCGTCCGGCGCCATTGGCGCCAGGAGCGTTACAGCAGATCCTCGGTTCACTTCTGGGCGATACGTATGCCGGGCAGGCCTCCACTTTTCTCTGGAGGATGGTCAATCCATAGAGCACTTGGACCCGTCGGGAGGAGCCTAAGTGCCCTGATGGAGCGGCCGAGGGGCCAAAGGGCATGGGTGGACCAGTGGCTCTGCCCCCGATTAATCATGGAGATGGCCCAGTGGTGTTTCCGAACTGGGACAGAGGAGTAGAGCCAAACTCGCAGACGGATGCCCTCGCCGCTCGATTCATACTGTCTCGGTTGCCGACGTCGCTGCAACGACGCCCCGTTCCAATTCGACGACCTCGCGAACCCTAAAGAAGCGTAGGCACAGCCTGCTGACGACTGAAACTAATCGCGGTGGCCGCAGTCATTTACAGGTTTTGGCCCCGGCGCTGCCTTTAGTGCGCGATAAAGATCAATTTACTTGGTACAGCGCTGCTTCCAGTAACAGTTCGCGGCAGGGTCGGCAGGAGCGTTCAACACCCACTCAAGTTGATTCTTGTCGCGGGTTGTCGGCGGTGAGGGCTAGGAGAGTCTCGGACTGCAGCGTCGCCGTGATCAACATTGTCATCGGATGCCATCGCGGGCACGATAGGCGTGGGTACCGACAGTGCGGCTGCAACAGGAGGGCTACATCGCACATCTTCCGGCGCCTGCTCCACTTAGCAAGCCAACCAGTCACAACGCAAAGAGGCCGTATTCCACGACTTCCGGCGTCTGTTGCCATGTGGAATCGGACGCCCATGCCTCGGCCAGCTCTAAGTAATTGATGTAGTCTGCCCGCCGCACCAGACCCGTCAACGGCACTGCGCCGGGCACGATATCGGGTTGGTTAAGCGCCTTCCGGACTCGTTCATCGAGCACTAGTGGCCGGGGACGGTGCTCGGCTGTGTACCCCGCAAAGTAGAGCAGCTTTGTGCCGAACGACATGTTCAGACCGTCGATCTTGTGTGTATTGAGAAGCGCATGCCAGCCAGCTCCGGCACCTTCCGCCCGTGCGATGGCAACGATCGAGCGGATTTTGTCCTCTGCGCCGTCGGCGCCGAGGATCTCCTGAACGCGGTGTGGCCCATAGTCCTTCGGCTTGTAACCCCACGCCATAGCCATCAGAAATAGATCGATCGGATCACCATCAGCTTGGTCGTGGATGAACCTGCGAGCGATACCACCCTCGGCCTCCGAATGGGCAGCTAACTTCCTATGGGCAACCTCGTGGCCATCAAACGCGGCGGTCCATCGCTCGGACACCCATCTGATCCGCTGGGCGTCGACGTCAGCGACGGTGTACTTCCGTATCCGTTCAGGGACAACACTGTTCATCTCCACGACCTTCCAGCGAGATGGATTCCGATGCCTCTCTCATCGGCTATAGGTTCGAAGGCGGCGTTCCCATCCGCTGGGAGTGACGCTACCCAACCTCAACGACACCGTGGGCCACGTCTGCCGGATTTCTTGCTTCAGCGTGGCCCTTCGCGCTTTGCGCTGCGTGCCCGACACCGGAACTTCACCGAGTTGGAGATGGTCATCTTCTCCTGGTCTGGCGCGGGATGCGGCCATGGAGGTATAGATGAAACCGTGTCGGAACGAAAGAAAATACCACCGGAAACGCAGGCCCGCATACTGGCGGAGAGTCGCCGCCGCTGCGCCGTTTGCTTTGGTTTAGATGGCGACCTCAGTCGAAAAAAAGGCCAACTGGCGCATCTTGGAAAAGACCCCAGCAAGACGTCCGAGTCCGACTTGGTATTCCTGTGCCTGGATCATCATGATGAATATGATTCGACTACTCGGCAATCTAAAAATCTGAGGCGGGAGGAAATCGAGCAGTACCGCGATGAGCTTATTGCCGAACTAGAGCGACGTTGGTCGGCAGAAGTGCTCGATCAACCCGACATCGATGGCCCACAATTTTCGATTAACATGCCAATAACCGGTGGTGCTGGTGGTCCCGGCGGCATCTTCGGCAGTGGAGGGGGCGGCGGAGCCGGTATTGGAGGCGGCGGCCAGGGCGGTCGAGATTCGTAATGAGTTCTCGCATCGATGAGGGTACGCTGTCGTATCGCTTACGGGTCTCGCATTGCGGAGTTTTGGAGATCGATGAGGCGATCTCGAAAATGTACGCTCGAATTATCGCCCTGCTCGCGCTTGCAGGGGGAACGCATTGCCGCGACCATCCAGAGCACCTGCCATTCATAATGGGAACGATAGCTCGCACCATTGAAGCGGCGCTCCAACACAATATTTCTTCACATTGCGCGTGGTTAGATCTTTGTGAAAATTATGAACAGCCTTTCCAAATAGATCTCGCGACCATCACACCCCATGTTGAGTCGAATGATCCATTTCGTGGCGGACGCGGTGGAAGCGGCGGCTGGTTCGGTGCTGGGGGTGGAGGGGGCGGCTTCGGGTTGCTTAACGGTGGCGAGGGTGGACCAGGCGCCGATGGCGCGGTGTTTATTTTTCAGATAGCAGAAGATAATTCACCCGTAGATGTCGACGTATTTGTGACGCCAGGGACGTCGGAAGCGGCTATCCGCCCCGATGCGCACACGCTTGAGATCGTTTGTGTTGGAGGTGGCGGCGGCGGTGCCGCTGGCGGTCGATGGATAGATCTCGCTAGGTCGCCCCGGCTGAACGCAACTATTACATCGCAGTCTGGGTTGAGTACCAGATCAGAGTGACGACCTGGCCTGTCTCAGAGGTTGCTCTCAAAAGTAACTTGCGCCATCCGCAGTGTTCGAGATTTTTTGTGGCCGGCCCCGTTGATTTACCGGATCCTTCAGCCTGAGCACCTTCAGCGTCCTGAAGAGGGTGCTCCTGCTGATCCCGAAGAGGGTTGTCAGCTCGCTGACCGGCTCTCCCTGCTGATAAAGGCGCAGCAGTCTCTTTTGTTGGGCGGCATCGAGTTTCATCGGCTTGGTGGCGGCCAGACCGCGAGCGATGCGAGCCTCGCGTGAGGCCGCACGCCGCTCTTTACCAAGTTCGAGTTCCAACTCTGCGATCGTGGCCATGATGCTAGTGACTGCGCGTCCGGTCGGAGTGCTCGTGTCCACCCCTTCCCGTAATGACCTGACATGAATACCGCGAGCGGTCAGATCGTGAAGGGCATTTGCGACTTCCCGGACGGACCGCCCGAGCCGGTCCACGGCGACGACGATGAGCTGGTCGCCTTCGCGCAGCCAGCCCAAGCACTCTGACCACCCCGGTCGGTCGCTACCGGCGCGTCCAGATGCGGTGTCAGTGAATACCCGATCCGGCGTGATACCGGCTGTCGAGATCGCGTGGTGCTGCTGGTCGATCGACTGCTGCCCGGTGGACACCCGAAGGTACGCGGCGGTACTCATACCTTTAGAGAACCGCTCCTGTCCGACGATTCATCCAGTTTCAGATCTCGTAAAAACTCGGACTCTCGTGTGACACCAGGAAACCGGACTGCTCGACCTCGTAGATTGCAGTGCCTGCGGTCTCGTAGGCCACGGATCCCAAATCTTTAGAAATAGGACACCAGGTATCCGTTGACCGCAGGTCTGACCACCAGCTGAGAGAGCCCGAATTTCCCAGAACTGGTCGTCCGGTCGGAGTAACTTCCCCTGTACCAGCCGAGCGGAGGGGACCACGGCCACCATGGCGACGACCGATGCCAACCACAACGAAGGGACAGCTGATCCCGGTTACTTCATTCTTAATCAGCGCGAGGTACGCGCCGGTGATGACGGCTACAACGATGTGGAAGGAAGGAGCTACCACTGGACTTCGCAGTCATCTGGGGCATGGAAGAGGCTGTCCGTCTCGTCTGGTGCCCGCTTCGTCTATTACCGCCCGAGAACCGCACGTAGTCAGCGATAGTCGCGACAAAATCACCAGGCGCCTGCTCGGAAATCTGCTCGATCGTCCCCGCTCCGAAGTAACTTTGCGTTGTTCCATCTGATGCGGTTCTCGGGCGGTAATAGACGAAGCGCCCACCAGACGACACGGACAGCCTCTTCCATGCCCCAGATGACTGCC
>NZ_LZJA01000093.1:0-1292 GCF_001666785.1 Mycobacterium sp. E3305
GCGGTGGCGGTGTCGTGCGAGGGCCGGTCGTTGACGTATCGGGAGTTGGACGAGGCGTCGAATCGGTTGGCGCATCTGTTGGTTGGTCGGGGTGCGCGTCCGGGGGAGTCGGTGGCGGTGGTGTTCTCCCGGTCGGCGGAGGCGATCGTGGCGATCCTGGCCGTGTTGAAGTCGGGGGCGGCGTATTTGCCGATCGATCCCGGGTTGCCGGTGGCGCGGATCGAGTTCATGTTGGCCGACACCGCGCCGGTGGCCGCACTGACCACGGCGGCGCTGGCCGAGAAGTTGGCCGGGCATGTGCTGCCGGTCGTCGACGTGCACAGCCCCGCCCTGCGGGCGCAGCCGGCCACGGCGCCCGCGGCGGGCCCGGACCCCGAGGATGTCGCGCACGTCATCTACACCTCGGGCACCACCGGGGTGCCCAAGGCGGTGGCGGTCAGCCACGCCAACGTGACCCGGCTGTTCGACGCCCCCGAAGTCGGCGTGGCGTTGGGGCCCGGGCAGGTGTGGACCCAGTTTCACTCGTATGCGTTTGATTTCTCGGTGTGGGAGATCTGGGGGGCGTTGCTGCATGGGGGCCGGTTGGTGGTGGTGCCCGAGGCGGTGGCCCGCTCGCCCAAGGACTTCCACGCGCTGCTGGTCGCTGAGCAGGTGACGGTGCTCAGTCAGACCCCGGCGGCCGTTCGGATGTTGTCGCCGGAAGGCCTGGACTCGGCGGCGCTGGTGATCGGTGCGGAGCCGGTGCCCGCGGAGCTGGTGGACCGCTGGGCACCGGGGCGGGCGATGATGAACGTCTACGGGCCGACCGAGAGCACGATCTTCGCGTCCATGAGCGTCGCGCTGACCGCGAAATCGGGTGCGCCGCCGATCGGGTCGGCGGTGCCGGGGACCGGACTGTTCGTGCTGGATGGCTGGTTGCGGCCGGTGCCGGTCGGGGTGGTCGGGGAGTTGTATGTGGCCGGGCGCGGGGTGGGCCTGGGATACGTGCACCGGGCCGGGTTGACCGCATCGCGGTTTGTGGCGTGCCCGTTCGGCGAGCCCGGACACCGGATGTATCGCAGCGGGGACCTGGTGCGCTGGGGGATCGACGGCCAGCTGCAGTACGTGGGGCGCGCCGACGAGCAGGTCAAGATTCGCGGTTACCGCATCGAGGTCGGCGAGATCCGCTCGGCCCTCGCCGCTTTGGAGGGCGTCGACGAAGCGGTGGTCGTCGTGCGCGAGGACCGCCCCGGCGACAAACGCCTCGTGGGCTACCTCACCGGCACCGCCGACCCCAGCGAACTCCGCACCGC
>NZ_LZJA01000094.1:0-3904 GCF_001666785.1 Mycobacterium sp. E3305
GGCCGCCGACCCGGTCACCAGCGGCGCGCCGGCGGTCGCGGTCGGCGCCACGTACGGGGTCCAGCTGTCGGTGCCGCGCAGGATCTCCGTGAGCGACGACCACTGCGTCGTCACACCGGAGGATTCGATGAAGTCCAGGAAGGGTGGGCTGATGGCTCGCAGCATCACCAGCGCCACCAGCCACCACAGCATCGCCAGGAAGAGCGCCAGCAACCACCACCCGGTGTAGCGCCACCACAACCGGTTGGGCCGGTGGCACGCCCACCAGATCACCGCGGGCAGGCAGGCGGCCAGCGTGGCGATCGCGTTGACCGCGCCCATCAACGCCACGGCCAGACCGGCCTGCGCGGCGAGCGCTCGCACCGACCGGTCGCCCGACGCGCGCAACGCCAGGATCGTCGGCAGCAGCACCCACGGCGCCAGCATCATCGGCAGGGTTTCCGACGAGATGGACCCCAGGGTGGTCAGCACCCGCGGCGACAGCGCGAACGCGGCGGCGCCGATCACCCGCGACGCGGGGCTGCCGATGCCGAGCGCCTCGGCGACCCGCAACAGCCCCCAGAAGCCGACGGTGAGCAGCAGCGCCCACCACAGCCGCTGGGTGACCCACCCGGGCACCGAGAGCAGATGGCCGATCGCGAAGAAGGTGCCGTGCGGGAAGAGATACCCGTAGGCCTGGTTCTGCGCCTGCCCGAACGGCAGCTCGCTGTTCCACAGGTTGGTGGCGCGGGCGAGGAAGCGCAGGGGGTTGGCGGTGAGGTCGAGTTTGGTGTCGGGGGAGACCCGGCCCGGGGATTGGGCGAAGGTCAACAGCAGGGCGATCGCCCCGACCAGCCATAGCCACCGGCGCGACACGGGCGCGGCCGACGAGGAGGTGACTACCGCCGCCCGCACCGCTGAACTCGGCGACGGTGAACCGCCGCGCCCGGCTGCGCCGCTAGCTACGGTTGCCGTACTCGACCCGGTTGAGCACTGACGACTGCGGATCGCCCCCGGGGAGTGGCGGTTTCGTGTCCTGCTGCACCATCAACGTGATCCCGAAGATCGCTGCCGCGCCGAGCAACAGACCCACCACCACGCTCGCGGCGGCGGGCGCAATGATCCGGTTCATCGACGGCTCCTCACAGCATCTTCGAAAACGTGGCGGCGGCTTAGCGCCAACCTAGCAGAACCCCGGTCGGCGCTCGTCAGGGCAGACAGTGCCCGTGAAAGCACCGGTCGCCGTATTGCACCAGGTGGGGTTCGAGCGGGATCAGCGCGGCCGGACGGGCCGGCACCGCCGTCAGGCCGTGGTCGGCGACGGCGAGCGTGACGCCCAGGGTGGTCGCGACGCCGACCGTCAGACCCACCGCGATGCTGGCCGCAGCCGCCAGGGTGAAACCGGTCATCGCTGGCTCCTTGATCTCGCCCCCCGCTAGCCCAGCTAGCACCTGCCCACGAATGCCCGCGCGGCCGAACAAGAAAACCTCGCCACTCCCCAGACCCGGAGGCCTGGACCCCGCCGTGCAAACATGGCCCGATGTCATTCTCGCGCACCATGACCGTCGCGGGGGCCGTGCTCGCGTCCGTGTCGGCTTTGGTGGCGGGCTGCGCCCACCACGCCGCCCGGCCACCCGGCCCGTCGACCTCGGTCAGCAAGCCGGCGGCCGCGCCCGCGCCGCCGGCCTGCGGTGACGTCACCGCGCTCCCGGTCCGCGACAAGCTGGCGCAGCTGCTGATGGTGGGCGTGAAGAACGCCGACGACGCCCGCTCGGTGGTCGACGGCTATCACGTGGGGGGCATCTTCATCGGAAGCTGGACGGACCTGTCGATCTTCAAGGGCCCGCTGGCCGACATCTCGGCGAAGGCCGGACCGCTCCCGTTGGCGGTGAGCGTCGACGAGGAGGGCGGCCGCGTCTCGCGGCTGCGGGCGCTGATCGGCTCGGCGCCGTCGCCCCGCCAACTGGCACAGACCATGACCCCCGACCAAGTCCACGACCTGGCGGCCGACCGCGGCAAGAAGATGCGCGACCTGGGCATCACCATCGACTTCGCCCCCGTGGTCGATGTCACCGACGCCACCGACGGCGTCATCGGGGACCGCTCGTTCGGCGGCGATCCCAACACGGTCACGGCCTACGCCGGGGCGTACGCGCAGGGCCTGCGCGACGCGGGGCTTTTGCCGGTGCTCAAACACTTCCCGGGGCACGGGCACGGCTCGGGGGATTCGCACACCGGCGGTGTGGTGACCCCGCCGCTGAGCGAGCTGCAGGGCGTCGACCTGGTGCCCTACCGGACGCTGGTGACCGCGGCCCCAGTCGCGGTGATGCTGGGTCACCTGCAGGTGCCCGGGCTGACCGGTGACGACCCGGCGAGCCTGAGCGCCGCGGCGGTGCGACTGCTGCGCGACGGCGTCGGCTACGGCGCCCCGCCGTTCAACGGCCCGGTGTTCACCGACGACCTGTCCAGCATGGGCGCCATCTCCGACCGGTACGGCGTCGCCGAGGCGGTGCTGCGCACCCTGCAGGCAGGCACCGACGTCGCGCTGTGGGTGACCACGGACGAGGTGCCCGCGGTCCTTGACCGGCTGCAGAAGGCCGTGGCGGCCGGCGAACTGCCCGGGCAGCGGGTTGACGACGCGCTGGGGCGGGTGGCGACGATGAAGGGCCGCAGCCCGGCGTGCGGCCACTAGCGGGTCGGCCACTAACGCGTGTGTGGTCACCGCGCGTTGCTTACTCTGGAGTCAGATAGACGAGCTAGAGAGGCGAGCGATGGCGGGTGGCACCAAGCGGTTACCGCGGGCCGTCCGCGAGCAACAAATGCTCGACGCCGCCGTCCAGATGTTTTCGGTCAACGGCTACCACGAGACCTCCATGGACGCGATCGCCGCCGCGGCGCAGATCTCCAAGCCGATGCTGTATCTGTACTACGGCTCCAAGGAGGACCTGTTCGGCGCCTGCCTGAACCGGGAAATGGGCCGCTTCATCGACGCGGTCCGCGCCGACATCGACTTCAGCCAAAGCCCGAAAGACCTGCTGCGCAACACGATCGTGGCGTTCATGCGCTACATCGACGCCAACCGGGCGTCGTGGATCGTGATGTACACCCAGGCCACCAGCTCGCAGGCGTTCGCGCACATGGTGCGCGAGGGGCGTGAACAGATCATCGAGCTCGTCGCCGGGCTGGTGCGGGCCGGCAGCCGCACCCCGCGGACCGAACGCGAACACGAGATGATGGCCGTGGCGCTGGTGGGCGCCGGCGAGGCGACGGCCAACCAGCTGTCCACCGGGGACATCGACGCCGACGAGGCGGCCGAGATGATGATCAACCTGTTCTGGCACGGCCTCCGGGGCGCACCGGGGGAGCGGGAGGCCGCGGCCGCCGCTCTGCCCAAGAAGGGCGGGAGCGGCGCCGCCAAGCGCTAACCCCTAGATTCGTGATGTGGCTCGACCGCCCGCCCGCCGCAACGTCGACTTCTTCTGCGCCGTAATCATCGTCGGACTGCTGGCCGGCGTGGCCGGGCTGGCGACGACGTTCGTGCTGCGCTTCGTCCAGCACGTCACGTACAACTACTCCTTCGGGGCGCTGCTCGCCGGGGTCGCGGCCAGCAGCCCGGTGCGCCGGGCCGTGGGACCGATGATCGGCGGCGCGCTGGCGGCGATCGGCTGGTGGCTCCTGCGGAGCCGGACCGACGTTCCGCCCATGGCCGAGACCATCTCGAGCCGAGAGCGGATACCGCGGCTGGCGTGGAGCCTGGACGCCATGCTGCAGGTGCTGCTCGTCGGGTCGGGCGCGTCGCTGGGCCGGGAAGGGGCCCCGCGCCAATTCGCCGCGGCCCTCGGTGATTTCGGGACCGCCTGGCTCAGGCGGCTGTCGCCGCGCGACCGCGAGGTGCTGCTGGCCTGCGCGGCCGGCGCCGGGCTGG